>NZ_VHIJ01000011.1:0-44211 GCF_006680095.1 Pseudarthrobacter sp. B4EP4b
TTAGCAACAACCGGGCCGGCTGCCCGCCGCCCCTCCCCTGCCCGCCCCTGCCACGAACGGAAAACCCATTGGCCAAGAAGGACGAGAAGTCGCACAAGAACGCCCCGCTGATCGGCATCGACATCGGAGGCACGGGAATCAAGGGCGGCATCGTCGACCTGAAAAAGGGCAAGCTCCTCGGTGACCGGTTCCGGGTACCCACCCCGCAGCCGGCTACGCCTGAGTCAGTAGCCGAGGCAGTGGCGCTGGTGGTCTCCGAGCTTTCCGCCCGTCCCGAGGCGCCCGCCGCCGGCTCCCCCGTGGGCGTAACGTTCCCCGGGATCATCCAGCACGGAGTGGTCCACTCCGCCGCCAACGTGGACAAAGCCTGGCTCAACACGGACATCGATGCCCTCCTGACCGAGCGCCTGGGCCGCCCCGTGGAGGTCATTAACGACGCCGACGCTGCCGGGCTCGCCGAAGCGCGCTACGGTGCCGGTGCCGGGGTTTCCGGTACCGTGCTGGTGATTACCCTGGGCACCGGCATCGGCTCTGCCTTCATCTTTAACGGCAAGCTGGTACCGAACGCCGAACTCGGCCACCTGGAGATCGACGGCCATGACGCCGAGACCAAGGCCTCCGCCGTTGCCCGGGAACGCGACGGGCTGTCCTGGGACGAATACAGCGTCCTGCTGCAGCGCTACTTCTCCCACGTCGAGTTCCTGTTCTCCCCCGAACTGTTCATCGTGGGCGGCGGCATCTCCAAGCGCGCCGACGAGTACCTTCCCAACCTCAAGCTCCGCACGCCCATCGTTCCGGCGGTCCTGCGCAACGAGGCCGGCATTGTGGGCGCCGCCATCGAAATCGCGTTGAAGCACAAGCTCGCCAAGTAGAATGCGCCCGCTCCTGCATGCACGAATGCCCCTTCCGTTCGGAAGGGGCATTCGTGCATTCAAAGTGATGCCGGTGGTGGCTGCGGCTTCCCCTCCACTGCCACCACCGGAGATGGGGGCGAGCCGCTAGAGCGGGCTCTTTTCGGAGGTTTTGGCGCCCTTCGCGGCGATGCCGCCGGCGTCCTCCTCGGCTTCCTGGCGGAGCAGGGCAATGGCCGATTCAAAATCTTCGAGGGATTCAAAGGCCTGGTACACACTGGCGAACCGCAGGTAGGCTACCTTGTCCAGCTTCTGCAGCGGCCCGAGGATCACGAGCCCTACCTCGTGGGCGTCGATTTCGGCGGCCCCGGAGGAGCGGATCTGCTCTTCGACTTCCTGTGCCAGCAGCGCGAGGTCATCCTCGCTGACCGGCCGGCCCTGGCATGCCTTGCGGACGCCATTGATGACTTTGCTGCGGCTGAAGGGCTCCCCCACGCCGGACCGCTTGATCACCGACAGGCTGGTGGTTTCCACGGTGGTGAATCTGCGTCCGCATTCGGGGCACTGGCGGCGGCGGCGGATGGCCGAGCCGTCGTCGGCCATGCGGCTGTCCACCACACGGGAATCGGGGTTGCGGCAGAACGGACAGTACATGGCGTCCCTTCCTTCGCTTGATCTGAGCATTTGCAGGGGTATCACAACACCCTGCAACCGTATCAGTTTACGTCCGCCCGTACCCTAATAACAAGCCTGTAACTACTACATGTAGTAGTAAGCACCACTACATGTCGGCGGATGAGGCCCCATGGTGCTCCGGGAACCGGGCCGTGACAGCTTCCCCGTGGGCGGGCAGGTCTTCAGCGCCGGACAGGCTCACAATGTGGCTGCTGACCTCGGCCAGCGCTTCACGGCTGTAGTTCACCACCTGGATTGCACGCAGGAAAGTGGTGACGTTCAGGCCGGACGAAAAGGCCGCAGTACCGCTGGTAGGCAGCACGTGGTTGGACCCTGCGCAGTAATCCCCCAGGGACACCGGGCTGTAGTCGCCAACAAAGATGGCCCCGGCATTACGGATCCTCCCGGCAACGGCAGCCGCATCCCGGGTCATGATCTCCAGGTGTTCGGCGGCGTATGCGTCACATGCTGCAATGCCCTGCTCGAGGTTGTCCACCAGGACAACGCCGGACTGGGGGCCGGAGAGGGCTTTCCGGACGCGGGCCGAGTGCTTGGTGGCGGCGGCCTGCAGGTCCAGCTCTGCGCGGACAGCTGCGGCGAGGTCCTCCGAATCGGTGATCAGTACCGATGCCGCCTTGGGATCGTGCTCGGCCTGGCTGATGAGGTCAGCGGCAACCAGGGGCGGCTGCGCGGTGGAATCTGCCAAAATGGCGATCTCCGTGGTCCCCGCCTCGGAATCGATGCCCACCACGCCCTTCACCAGCCGCTTGGCCGTTGCCACAAAGATGTTGCCCGGACCGGTTACCACGTCCACCGGTTCCAGCGCAGGGCCGGAATCAGCAGCGGGCACCCCGTAGGCGAACGCGGCAACAGCCTGCGCCCCGCCGATGGCGTACACCTCCGTGATGCCCAAAAGCGCTGCGGCGGCAAGGATGGTGGGGTGCGGAAGCCCGCCGAACTCCTTCTGCGGAGGCGACGCCAGCGCAATGGACTCCACCCCCGCGGCGAGGGCCGGGACCACGTTCATGATCACCGAGGACGGGTAGACCGCCAGGCCGCCGGGAACATAGAGGCCCACCCGCGCCACGGGCACCCAGTTCTGGCTCACCAGGGCGCCGTCGCCCAGCTGGACGTCAACGTTGCGCGGCCTCTGAGCCTCGGCAAAACGGCGTGCCCGGCTGATGGATTCCTCCAGCGCCCGGCGCACCACCGGGTCCAGCTGCTCCAGGGCGGCGGTGAGGGCCGCCTGCGGAACCAGCGGATGGTCCTGTTCCACGCCGTCGAAGCGGAGGGCCAGCTCGGCCAGGGCTTCGAAGCCCCGCTTCCGAACGGCCGAAATGATGTCGAGGACCTTTTCTTCAGCGTCGGCCACTGTCTGGCCCTGGGCACGCGGCACGGCGGCGCGGAGTGCCGCAAGGGTCAGGTTCCGGCCCCGGAGGTCAACGGTGCGGAAGCTCACGGTGGCAGCGGCAGGGACAGCGGGGAACTCCGAAGAAATGGTCACCGCACTATTTTACGGGCCCAACCGCAGCGTGCCGCGCCTCCTCGGGGCCGTCGTCGTCCTTCTTGCCCAGGAGGTGCATCAACTCCAGCACAAACACGGAGACGGCCGTGGCTGCCGGCCACAGCAGCAGCACCGGCAGCGCACGCAACGAGAAAGCGATACTGGCGTTGGCGGTGGCATCGACGGCCGGGCCGAACAAGCGCGCGGACAACACCCCCGCCTGCCACGCCAGGACTGCACCGCACAGGGCACCGGCAAGCCCCATGAGGAGGCTTGCCTGCGGATCCTGGCGCTTCTTGTCGGCCAGGAAGACGGCCAGCAGGCACCCTGCGAAGACCAGCAGCCCGGCCAGGGTCAGGTCCCTCGGCAGCCAGACCTGGGGGTGGGCGCCGTCGCCAAGGGCCGGGTCCCGGGTGATGAGGTTGAGGCCTCCCGGTGCCAGCAGCCACCAAAGGATCCCCGCCGGTATGCCGGCCACCGCCGGCAGCACCAGCATGGCCCAGGGCAGCCGCGGACGTGCCCGTCCGGTCCGTTGTGTCATGCAACAAACCTTAACAGTTGTTCCGGCCGCTCAACTCCCGGACGTAGGGCTTCAAGAGATTCCCCGCCTGCCCGGCAGGCCCATAGAGTTGAAGGAGAGCACCAAGCCATCCACCACCAGGAGTTCCACGTGACCGAATCTGAGGCGCCCTTCGAGCGGACGTTCAAGGAGATGTTCCGGCGCCACGCGGCCGGCGTCGCCATCATCACGGTCAACTACCAGGACCGCCCGTTCGGATTCACTGCCACGTCCGTGGCCTCCCTGTCCGCCCAGCCGCCACGCTTTACGTTCAACATGGCCCGCAGCTCCGGGTCCTGGCCTGCCGTGGCCAACACCACCTACATCGGCGTCCACATGCTCGGCCTCGAGAACCAGGCGCTGGCAGACCGCTTTGCCCGCGGCACCAACCGCTTTGAGGGCGACCACTGGGAAGTTGGGCCGCACGGCGTCCCCGTGCTGAAGGACGTGGCCGGCTGGCTGATCGGCGAGGTGCAGATGCGGCTCTCGTTCGAGAACAACGCCGTGGTGGTGGTCCAGGTGGTTGACGGCCAGGTGGGCGGCGAGGGTTCTCCCCTGCTGTACCACGGCGGGGCGTACGGGCAGCCCGTGCCGCTGGACTACGAGATCTAGCTTCCCTCCACAGCGGAGGACGACGGCGGCACGCACCGCCCGCCGTCGTCCGCTGCTCTCAGGCGTCCACAGCTGTGAGCCGTCGCGTGGCTCTCAGGCGTCCAGGCAGGCCGGGCCCAGCAGGACCTTCAAGTCACCAAACAGGGACGGACTGGGGTTCACCCGGAGGTGGACCGGCAGGCCCATGATCTCCGTGCGGGTATCACCCTGCAGGTGCAGGCGCACTTCCGAGTTGCCGCGGTGGGTCCGGAGAACGTCGCCAAGCTCCGTGACCACGGCCTCCGTGGCCTTGTGCGTGGGCATGGTGATCACCAGCGGTCCGCCCAGCCCTTCGCTCAGGTCCGGAACGGAAAGCTCCATGCAGTTCAAGGTGATCGCGCCGTCGTCGCGCTTTTGCAGGCGGCCCTTGACCACCACGATCAGGTCCTCGGCCAATACTGAGGCAATGGGTCCGTAGACCTGGCCGAAGAACATCACTTCCATCGAGCCGCCAAGGTCCTCCACCTCCGCCCGGGCGTAGGCGTTTCCGCTGGCCTTCGCGATGCGCCGGCTCAGGGATGTGATCATGCCGGCGATGGTGATGATGGCACCATCCTGCGGCCCGTCTTCACCCAGGACTGACGTGATGCTCATTTCGGCGTGCTGGCTGAGCACCCCCTCAAGGCCCTGCAGGGGGTGGTCCGAGACGTACAGGCCCAGCATGTCCCGCTCAAAGGAGAGTTTGTCCTTCTTCTCCCATTCAGGCAGGTCCGGGATTTCGATGCTCAGCGACGATTCCGACTCGGCTTCCTCAAAGCCGGCGAAGAGGTCGAACTGGCCGATCGCTTCGTTCCGCTTGAGCGTGATGACCGAGTCGATGGCTTCTTCGTGGATCATCGCCAGGGCGCGGCGGTGGTGGCCCAGCGAGTCGAAGGCGCCGGACTTGATCAGCGACTCAATGGTGCGCTTGTTGCACACCACGGCCGGGACCTTCATCAGGTAGTCCTTGAAGGAGGTAAAGGCGCCCTCGCTCTCCCGGGCCGCCACCATGGCTTCCACCGCGTTGACGCCGACGTTGCGGATGGCGCCCATGCCGAAGCGGATGTCGTTGCCTACCGGGGTGAAGTTCAGGGCGGACTCATTGACGTCCGGCGGGAGCACGGTGATGCCCATGCGCCGGCATTCGTTCAGGTAGATCGCGGACTTGTCCTTGTCGTCGCCCACCGAGGTCAGCAGCGCGGCCATGTACTCAGGGGCGTAGTGGGCCTTGAGGTACGCGGTCCAGTAGGAGATCACGCCGTACGCGGCCGAGTGGGCCTTGTTGAAGGCGTAGTCGGAGAAGGGCAGGAGGATGTCCCACAGGGTCTTCACAGCCTCCATGGAGTAGCCGTTGTCCTGCATGCCCTGGGAGAAGCCGGCGAACTGCTTGTCCAGCTCGGATTTCTTCTTTTTGCCCATGGCGCGGCGGAGGATGTCTGCCTGGCCCAGCGAGTACCCGGCCAGCTTCTGCGCCACGGCCATCACCTGCTCCTGGTACACGATCAGGCCGTAGGTTCCGCCGAGGATCTCCTTGAGGGGTTCCTCCAGTTCCGGGTGGATGGGGATGACTTCCTGGATCCCGTTTTTGCGCAGTGCGTAGTCCGTGTGGGCGTTGGCGCCCATGGGGCCCGGCCGGTAGAGCGCCAGGACGGCGGAGATGTCTTCGAAGTTGTCAGGCTTCATCAGCTTGAGCAGCGACCGCATGGGGCCGCCGTCGAGCTGGAAGACACCCAGGGTGTCGCCGCGTGCCAGCAGCTCGTAGGATGGCGCATCATCAAGCTCGAGGTTTTCCAGGTCGAGGTCGATGCCGCGGTTCATCTTGATGTTCTCGAGGGCGTCGGAAATGATCGTCAGGTTCCGCAGGCCCAGGAAGTCCATCTTGATCAGGCCCAGGCCCTCGGACGTCGGGTAGTCGAACTGGGTGATCACCTGGCCGTCCTGGAAACGGCGCATGATCGGGATGACGTCGATGATCGGGTCCGAGGACATGATCACACCTGCGGCGTGGACGCCCCACTGGCGCTTCAGCCCCTCGATGCCGAGTGCCGTCTCGAACACCTTGGCCGCTTCCGGATCGGTGCTGATCAGCTGCCGGAAGTCCCCGGCCTCGCCGTAGCGCTTCGCCTCCGGGTTCTGGATGTCGGCCAGCGGGATGTCCTTGGCCATGACCGCGGGCGGCAGCGCCTTGGTCAGCTGCTCGCCCATGCTGAAGGGGTAGCCCAGCACGCGAGAGGAGTCCTTGAGTGCCTGCTTGGTCTTGATGGTGCCGTACGTGACGATCATCGCAACGCGCTCGTCGCCGTATTTCCGGGTGACGTAGTCGATGACCTCGGAGCGGCGGCGGTCATCGAAGTCGACGTCGAAGTCGGGCATCGAGACACGGTCGGGGTTGAGGAAGCGCTCGAAGATCAGGCCGTGGCGCAGCGGGTCCAGGTCAGTGATGCGCATGGCGTACGCCACCATGGAACCGGCACCCGAGCCACGGCCGGGACCCACGCGGATGCCGTTGTTCTTGGCCCAGTTGATGAAGTCGGCCACCACCAGGAAGTAGCCCGGGAAGCCCATCGAGGTGATGACTCCCAGTTCATAGTCGGCCTGCTTGCGGACCTCGTCCGGAATTCCGGCCGGATACCGGTACTGCAGTCCCTTATCCACTTCCTTCACCAGCCAGGAGGTCTCGTCCTCCCCCGGCGGGCACGGAAAGCGCGGCATGTAGTTGGCGTCCGTATTAAAGGACACTTCACAGCGCTCGGCGATGAGCAGGGTGTTGTCGCAGGCGTCCGGGTGGTCGCGGAAAAGCTCGCGCATCTCCTGCGGCGACTTCAGGTAGTAGCCGCTGCCGGAGAAGGCGAACCGGGAGCCGCCGTTGTCGTAGGTGGGCTCCAGGAGGGTTGAGCCGGACTGGATGGCCAGGAGGGCCTCGTGGGCTTTGGCGTCGTGCTCGTGCGTGTAGTGGAGGTCATTGGTGGCCACGAGGGGAAGGTTCAGTTCCTTAGCCAGCCGCAGCAGGTCACCGGTGACGCGCCGCTCGATGTCCAGGCCGTGGTCCATCAGCTCACAGAAGTAGTTGTCGGCGCCGAAGATGTCGCGGAACTCCGCGGCGGCCTCCAGCGCTTCGCGGTACTGGCCAAGCCGCAGGCGGGTCTGCACTTCCCCGGACGGGCATCCCGTGGTGGCTATCAGGCCCTCGGAATAGGTGTTGAGCAGTTCCCGGTCCAGGCGGGGCCACTTGCCGAAGACGGAGTCCAGCGATGCGATGGATGAGGCGCGGAAGAGGTTCCGCATCCCCACGTTGTTGTAGCTGAGCAGCGTCATGTGGGTATACGAGCCGCCGCCGGAGACGTCGTCCTTGCGCTGGGACTCCTCGCCCCAGCGCACGCGTCCCTTGTCCGTGCGGGCGGTACCCGGTGTTACATAGGCTTCGACGCCGATGATGGGCTTAATGCCCTTGTCCGTGGCCTTGCGCCAGAAATCGAAGGCGCCGAAAAGATATCCATGGTCTGTAGTGGCCAGTGCCGGCATGCCGAGACGTTCGGTTTCATCGAACAGCTCACCCAGGCGGGCCGCTCCATCCAGCATGGAGTACTCGGTGTGGGTGTGCAGGTGGACGAACGAATCATTGCTGGAAGTCACCGCACTATTCTAAGCGCCGGCCGGGCAGGGGTCTGTCAGGCCCGCCCTGACTCCAGCACTTCCAGGGCAAACGCCAGGTCCTGCGGATAGTCGCTGACAACACGCACCGACTCCCCAGTGACGGGGTGCTCAAAGCCGAGTTCGCGGGCGTGCAACCACTGGCGGGTCAGCCCCAATGTGGCCGCGAGCCGGGGGTCGGCACCGTACGTGAGGTCACCGGCGCAGGGGTGGCGCAGTGCGGAGAAGTGCACCCGGATCTGGTGGGTGCGGCCGGTCTCCAGGTGTACTTCCACCAGGCTTGCCTTGCCGAAGGCTTCCACCACTTCGTAGTGCGTGACGGACGGACGCCCGTCCTCAATGACGGCGAACCGCCAGTCATGGCCGGGGTGCCTGCCGATGGGAGCGTCGATGGTGCCCACCAGCGGATCGGGCAGGCCCTGCACCACGGCGTGGTAGACCTTGTCCACGGTGCGCTCCTTGAACGCCCGCTTCAGGGCTGTGTACGCGCGCTCGGACTTGGCCACCACCATGGCCCCTGACGTGCCGACGTCGAGCCGGTGGACAATGCCGGCACGCTCCGGTGCTCCTGACGTGGAGATGCGGTATCCGGCCCCGGCAAGACCGCCCACAACAGTGGGCCCCACCCAGCCCGGGGAGGGATGGGCGGCAACACCCACGGGTTTATCAACGACGACGAAATCGTCGTCGTCCAGCAGGATCTTCAGGCCTTCCACAACTTCCTCCACGACTTCCAGGGGGTCACGCCGTTCCGGCAGGCTCACCTGGAGGACGTCTCCGGCCACCAGTTTGGCCGATTTGCCCAATGCTTTTCCTTTGCTGAGGATATGGCCCTCGGCGATCAGGGTTGCCGCCAGGGAGCGCGAAATCCCCAGGAGCGCGGCGACCCCCGCATCAGCGCGGGAGCCGCCAAACTGTTCGGCGACGACAACGCGCTCAAGCATCGGCGGACTTTTCCTTGCCGGCCGTCAGCCGGGTTCCATCGATGGAGATGCCGCGCAGCGTGAGGATGCAGATAACCGCGACGGCGGACACCACCGCTGAGTCGGCGATATTGAAGATCGCGAAGTTCGGCAGTTCGATGAAGTCGACCACGTGGCCCATGCCGAAGGACGGTTCCCGGAAGAGCCGGTCAGTCAGGTTGCCCAGCGCGCCGCCCAGCAGCAGGCCCAGCGCGAGGGACCACCAGATGGAGCCGAGCTTGCGGACCTGGAGCAGGATGGCGATTGCCACCGCGGCCATGATGATGGAGAACACCCAGGTGACGTTTTCGCCGATGGAAAACGCCGCCCCCGAGTTCCGGATGAAGTACCAGTGCAGCACGGGCGGCAGTACCGGGATCCGCTCCCCTTCCACCATTGAGGAGGTGACCCAGAGCTTGGTCAGCTGGTCCAGGACATAGGCAAAAACTGCGAACCCCGCAAAGAGGGACAGCAGCACGGCGCGGCGGGGCCGTGGCGAGGGCGGTAGAGGGCGTGCGGCGTCGGCGGCAAGTTCGTCAGTCATGGTGCTTTCATTCGTAAAACCGGTGTCAATGCCAAAAGCCGGTGGCCGAGGAATCCTCAGCCACCGGCTTTCAGAATACGTGCTTGACAGACTAGTTGGCTTCGCTGACTTCCGGCGTAGCCACTGAACCGCGGGCATCGAGGTCGCGCAGCTGGCCTTCGATGTAGGCCTTCAGGCGTGAACGGTAGTCACGCTCGAAGCCGCGCAGCTGCTCCACCTTGCGCTCGAGCACTGAACGCTGCTGCTCCAGGGCGCCGAGAATCTTGCGGGACTTCTCCTGTGCGTCGTTGACCAGGCTGCTGGCTTCGATCTGCGCCTCGGCGATGATCTTGTCCTTCTGCGCCTGGCCGTCTGCAACGTGGCGGTCGTGCATCTGCTGGGCCATGGCGAGCAGGCCGGCAGCCGATTCGGCCGAAGCCGTGGCGGCAGCCGGTGCGGCGGCAACAGGAGCGGCAGCTGCCGGGGCAGCCTGCTGGACGTCCTTCTTCTTGCGCTCTTCGGCGGCCTTGGCTTCTGCTTCGGCCTTCTCGCGGGCTTCGTCCTTGTCGGACTTGACGGGCGCGGGAACCTTCTCCACCACGGGTGCGGCAACGGTGCTGGCAGGAACGCTGGAACCGGCTTCGGCGAGCTTCTTGCGAAGTTCGTCGTTTTCCTGGTTCAGGCGGCGGAGTTCGACGACGATTTCGTCCAGGAAGTCATCAACCTCGTCCTGGTCGTAGCCTTCGCGGAACTTGGTCGGCTGAAAGCGCTTGTTGACAACGTCTTCTGGCGTCAAAGCCATCTGGTCACCTCACTGGTCTAAGTAGTCAGTAGGCCTTCCGGCCGTCAAAACTACGGTACCTAAAGTTGGTCTTGTTCCTCTAATTCAACACTGCGGTGTCAAACACGAGTTTTTCTTCACATGGCATTCGTGGTTCCCGGCGGGTTCCATCCCTGCCCTGCAGGTCTATCCGGTAAATCAAGCGAGGCTTCTGGTGATCCCCATGGCAATACTGACTCCAATGAACAGGACCAGGAAGCCCAGGTCCAGCGAGATGCCGCCCAGGCGCAGCGGCGGGATCAGCCGCCGCAGTCCGTTCAGCGGCGGATCGGTGATGGAGTACACTGCGTGCGCCGCCACCAGGGCGGCTCCCCGGGGACGCCATTCCCGGGCAAACATCTGGACCCAGTCAAACACCAGGCGAATGATCAGGGCGACAAAGAACAGCAGGAGTGCGAGATAGACAAGCCCGAAAATAATTCCCATGACTTACTTCATATCTCCATGTCCCTTGTGGATACCGCGGTGCACTGCGGATGTGTCTCGTCTATTTCAGCACAGATGCCAGGCAGGTGTGTCCCTGCCTGGCATCTGTGTCAGCCCGTTGCTCAGCTTTGGTTGAAGAAGCTGGCCGTAGTTTCACTGGCCTTTTTGTCGTCGCCGATGACCTCAACGTAGGACGGCGAGAGCAGGAAGACCTTATTGGTCACCCGCTCAATGCTTCCGCGGAGGCCAAAAACAAGGCCGGCAGAGAAGTCCACCAGGCGCTTGGCGTCAGCCTCGCCCATGTCCGTAACGTTCATGATGACGGGGATGCCGTCACGGAAGCTTTCACCGATGAGTTTGGCATCGTTGTAGGAACGCGGGTGGATAGTGGTGATCTGGCGGAGACCGGTGGCCTCCTCGCGGCTCGAGGCCGCGCGCTTGATGGGGGTCACTGGGGCGCGGTATTCCTCTTCGGGGGTGTAGGACGATTCGCGGCTGACCTCGCGGACGGGTGCAGGGGCACGGCGCTCCTCGCGGTCAACTTCCATCGTTTCGTCCTCATCCTTACGTGTGGTCTGTTGCTCGGACTCGTAGTGTTCATCGCCGTCGGCGAGCCCAAGATAGATCATTGTCTTGCGCAGAGCGCCGGCCATGGTCGACTCCTAATCGTGTCCGTAAGCGGGCCGCCCAATGGCTTGACAGCACTGGAGTCCCCCGCCCATCACTTCCAATAGCACCGACGCTACCCCACGGCGGGACGCGATCCGAGAATATCGGAGCCGATTCTCAGGTGTGTCGCTCCGAACGCGATGGCCGCTTCCAGGTCCTGGCTCATGCCGGCGGAAATGGCTGTGGCGGCGGGATGCTCCGTGACCAGCCGGGCCGAGACCCGGGCGAGTTTTTCGAAGGCGGCTTCCGGCGGGGCGCCCAGCGGCGCCACGGCCATGACCCCGGCCAATTCGAGGCCGCCGGAGACTGCTATCCGTTCAGCCAGCGGCAACACTTCTTCGGGAACGGCGCCGCCGCGGTGTGCTCCGGCGTCGTCCTCAAGGCTGACCTGGATGAAACAGTCCAGAGGGGCCCGCCCTGAGGCGTCGCGCTCGGCCTGTGCAGCCTTGGCCAGCGCGTCCACGAGCTGGGGCCGGTCCACGGAGTGTACGGCGGCGGCGTACCGGAGCACCGATTTGGCCTTCTTGCTTTGCAGCTGGCCAACGAAGTGCCAGGTAAGGCCGCAGTCCCCCAGCTCAAGCGCCTTAGCCGACGCCTCCTGGTCGCGGTTCTCGCCGACGTCGGTGACACCAAGCGCCGCGAGCCGTCTGATGTCGTCGGCAGGATGGAACTTCGTCACCACAATCAGGGTGGGAAGGTTTCCTTCCCGGCCTGCGGCGGCTGCTGCCGTCCCGATGCGCTGCCGGACGGCGGCCAGCCGCGTTCCGAGCTCCCGGGCACGGGGGTCGCCGCCAGCCGAGGCCTCAGTCATGGCACCAGATCAGGCCCGCGAACCGGCCCGTGTTGCTGTTCCGGCGGTAGGAGAACAGGGATGGCGTCTCCAGGGTGCAGGGGCCGCTGTATTCAACACTGACGCCTGCCTGGTCCAGCTGGCTGCGGGCACCGGCCTGCAGGTCCAGGCCGGGCGTGCCCCAGGACGTGGTGGTACGTGCAGCGGGGACGACGGCGGAAACCTCGTCCTGCAGCCCGGCGGGCACCTCGTAGCAGTTGCCGCAGATCGAAGGTCCCAGCCATGCGCGGATGCCGCCGGCACCAAGGGACTTCATCCTGTCCACGGCCGCCGGAATCACCCCGTTGGCAATGCCGGGACGGCCGGCATGGACCGCGGCGAGGACTGGCCCGTCCGGCGACTCCCCGGCGAGCAGGACAGGAATGCAGTCCGCAACCATCACCGCCAGCGGGACACCGCGCGAAACCATGGCGTCAGCTTCCGGCGCGGCGGTGTCCTGGTCCATGACCGTCACCGTGTTGCCGTGCACCTGGTTCATGAACCGCAGCCCTTGGGGCGCTACGCCGATGGCCCGTTCCAGGTCCCCGCGCCGCCGGCCGACCTCGTCAGGATCATCACCGACATGCAGTGCCAGGTTTCCGGCGTCAGCGTTGGTAAAGGCGATGGAGACACCGGGCCGGACTTGGGCGCGCCACTGGAACAAGCCGGCCCCTACTTCAGGAAGTCGGGGACATCCAGGTCATCCGAGTGGCTGCCGGTGAGGTCCGGCTCCACGACGGAGGGGAGGTCGACGTCGAAGCCTGAGTCAGCCGGAACAGCTGACGGCCGCTGCTGGCCCCAGTTGCTGAGTCCTGCTGCACCGACTCCCGCGTGGATGGGCTGGACGCTTGCCTGGTGGCTGCCTGCGGAAGGTGCCTGGGCGGGCGCCGGAGCAGTTGCGGGAACGGCCGGGCGCTGGGGAGCGGCCTGGGGCTGGGACTGGTCCATCGAGGGCGAGGTGGCCTTGACGTCGTCGAACCCGGCGGCGATGACAGTCACGCGGGCTTCGTCGCCCAGGGCGTCGTCGATGACGGCGCCGAAGATGATGTTGGCCTCCGGGTGTGCCACCTCCTGGACCAGGCGTGCAGCTTCGTTGATCTCGAAGAGGCCAAGGTCCGAACCACCCTGGATGGACAGCAGCACGCCGTGCGCGCCGTCGATGGAGGCTTCCAGCAGCGGCGAGGCGATGGCGAGCTCGGCTGCCTTGACGGCGCGGTCTTCGCCACGGGCGGAGCCGATGCCCATCAGCGCCGAACCGGCGCCCTGCATGACGGACTTGACGTCGGCAAAGTCAAGGTTGATCAGGCCGGGGGTGGTGATGAGGTCGGTGATGCCCTGGACACCGGAGAGCAGCACCTGGTCAGCGGAACGGAAAGCATCCAGGACGGAGACATTGCGGTCGCTGATGGACAGGAGGCGGTCGTTGGGGATCACGATCAGGGTGTCCACTTCGTCGCGCAGGGCGTCGATGCCGGCTTCGGCGGAACCGGCACGCCGGCGGCCTTCGAAGGTGAACGGGCGGGTGACCACACCGATGGTCAGGGCACCCAGGGAACGGGCGATGCGGGCGACGACCGGAGCGCCGCCGGTGCCGGTTCCGCCACCTTCGCCTGCGGTGACGAACACCATATCGGCGCCACGCAGGACTTCCTCGATCTCGTCGGCGTGGTCCTCCGCAGCCTGCTTCCCCACCTCGGGGTTGGCACCCGCGCCAAGGCCGCGGGTCAGCTCGCGCCCCACGTCAAGCTTGACGTCGGCATCGCTCATCAGCAGGGCCTGGGCGTCGGTGTTGATGGCGATGAATTCAACACCTCGGAGGCCGACCTCGATCATGCGGTTGACTGCGTTCACGCCACCGCCGCCGATGCCGACGACTTTGATGACGGCCAAGTAATTCTGCGGAGCTGCCACGTTACGTGTCCCTTGTTCGTGTCTTATTGCTAAATCTGATGAAGAGCTTAATGCCTGCAACCTTAACCTTCGAGTTGAAGGTTATAGTTATGTCAAGTAACTCATGTCTGTGACGGTATTTCCTCTGGTTCACACATTCAATAACCGGCTCCGCGTGTCGGATTAATACCGGAAAGAAAGCGTGTCAGCGGGTCACCGGGTGCCGGGGCACACTGACGTCGTACACCTTGACGGGGTGCTTTGGATCCACCGGAGCCTTGAGCAGGGCGGCCAGCACCCTGGCTTTGAGTTCCTTCTCGCCGGCGTTGCCCCAAACGATGGTCTGGCCGTCTACCAGCTTGAGTTCCACCGCGTCCACGGACTGGGCCGAGGCGTTCGAGAGCTTGGCCAGCACATCCGGCGGCAAGGCGCCCAGCACCTGGGCGGTAGCCCGGAAAAGGTCCTTCCCGATGGTACCTGCACCGCCGTCAATGACAGGCAGCGAGACCGACGCCGGGTCGTCCGTTGATGCCAGCTGCACGCCTTCCACGTCAACCAGCTGGTACTGCTCCCCCTGCTTGACCAGCGCCACAGGCACGCGTTCGCGGACGGCTACGGCAAGGCCCGACGGCGGACGCGCTTCTGCGGAGACGGACTTCACCTGGACCAGGGGTTCCAGGAGGCGCCCTACTTCCTCGTCGGTGACCTGCGGCAGCGGCTTGCCGTGCAGTGGTTCCAGCGCGGCTTCCACCTGGGCAGGGGTCAACAGGTGCGTCCCGGACACGGAGATGGTCCGGACAGCCAGGGCGGGGGTAAAAACTGCGGCGGCAATGAGCCCGGCCACCACGGCAACCAGGATGGCTGCCACTACGAGGATGTTCCTCTTCCGCCGCTTCCCCTTGGGCTCGGGAAAAGCCAGGACCTTCCCTGCCCGGTCGGAAGCCTGTACGTTCCCGCCCGCAGCGTCCCGGGCGGGCGCGCCCGTTGCCGGCCCGTCGTTTGTCAGTCGGTCCTTTACCCGTGCGCCGAAGCCTTGTTTGCCTGCTTTTCCGGCCTTTTGGGAGGGCTGCGGCGCGGGCTGAGGCGCGTGCTCCGGGACAGGCCGCGACGCCGAGATGACGTCCTGGCTGCCCGTCGCGTCGGGGCCTGCCTGGCCGGGCCGTTCGTCGGCCTTCCCAGGCCGTCGGCCGGCGGACGTGTAGGTAGGACGGCGGGAACTAGGCACGCAGGGCCTCTACGATCTGCGGACCGTAAGCCGTCACGTCACCGGCACCTGCCGTGAGGATGATGTCGCCCTCAGCAGCGGCGCCGGTAAGGGCCGCCACGGCGTCGGAGGCTGGAACCAGCCGCCCGCCGTCGTCCAGGTAGTCCGCGATGAGCTGGCTGGTGACGCCGGGAATCGGATCCTCGCGTGCGGGGTAGATGTCCAGCACCCAGGCAGTATCGGCGAGGTTCAGGGCTTCGGCGAACTCCTTGGCGAATTCCCGGGTCCGTGAGAAAAGGTGGGGCTGGAAGAGCACATGGACCTTGTTGTCCCCCGCCACGGACCGGGCCGCGGCCAGGGCCGCGCGGACTTCGGTGGGATGGTGGGCGTAGTCGTCGAAGACGCGGACGCCGCGCGCCTGGCCTTTCAGCTCGAAGCGCCGTGCAGCCCCGGAGAACTGCGCCAGGGCGGCGGCTGCCACGGCCGGCTCCACTCCCAGCTCCAGTGCAACGGCAAAAGCGGCGGCCGCGTTCAGGGCGTTGTGCCGGCCCGGCACCTGCAGCTCAAGCGGGAACCGGCCGGACAGCGTGGACACGGCAACGTCGCCCGGGCCGCCGTCGTGCAGTTTCAGCTCGGCTTCCGCGCCGATGCCGTAAAGGAGCACGCGGGTGTTGCCGCGCTCCCGCGTGCGCACCGCCAGGGCCAGTGCACCGGGGTCGTCCGCACAGGCAACCAGGACGCCGTCGGCCGGGAGCAGGGCCGTGAACCGGTCAAAGGATTCGTAGACGGCCTCGGCCGTGCCGTAGTAGTCCAGGTGGTCCGGCTCCACGTTGGTGACCACGGCGATTTTCGGCCGGTAGTTCAGGAATGAACCGTCCGATTCGTCCGCCTCGGCCACAAAGATCCCGGACGTTCCGTGGGCGGCGTTGACACCGAGCGCCGGGACGTTGGCACCGATGGCGAATGAAGGATCAAGCCCGGCGCCCTGCAGCAGGACGGCCACCATGGAGGTGGTGGTGGACTTGCCGTGCGTTCCGGCTACGGTCACCACCGCGTCCTCCCCCATGGTCGCGGCGAGGGCCTGGGAGCGGTGCAGCACCGGCAGGCCTGCTGCCCTGGCTGCCACCAGCTCCGGATTGTCGGCGCGGATGGCGGAACCGGCCACCACGGTCTGGGCATCGGCCAGGTTGGCGGCGTCATAGCCGACGGCGATGCGCGCTCCGGCGGCCGCGAGGTCCGCCATCACGGGCAGGTCCTTGGCATCAGAGCCGCTGACGGGAACGCCGCGGGCCACCATGATCCGGGCGACGGCGGACATGCCCACTCCGCCGATCCCAACAAAGTGGACCCGGCCCAGTGAGGCCAGGGTGGGGATGCCGTGACTCATGTCGATACCGCTTCCAGGACAAGACCAGCCATGCGCTGATCGGCGTTTCGAATACCAAGCCGGTAGGAGTTTGCTGCCATGGTGGCAAGCCGTGACCCGTCGGTGACCAGCGGGATGAGTTCCCGGCCCACCCAATCGGGCGTGAAGTCGCGGTCAGCCACCAGCAGGGCGCCCCCGGCGGCCACGAGTCCGGCGGCATTGAGCGCCTGTTCGCCGTTGCCGATGGGCAGCGGAACCAGGACGGCCGGCACGCCGGCGGCGGCAACTTCACAGACGGTGGCGGCACCGGAGCGGGCCAGCAGGACGTCGGCCGCCGCGTAGGCGAGCTCCATGCCATCGATGTATTCCACCTGCCGGTAACCGTCGGCAGCCAGTGGCCTGCCGCCGTCGTCCAGGACCGACTTGCCGCGGCCGGTGACGTGCAGGGTCTGGATACCGGCCTCGGCCAACTGCCCGAGGGCGCCGGAGATGGTCCTGTTGATGCTCTGCGCCCCCGAGGATCCGCCGGTGACGATCAGTGTGGGTTTGGCGGGGTCCAGTCCCAGTGTTTCCCGGGCTGAGGCGCGCGCCGCTCCCCGGTCCAGATGAGAGATTTCGCTACGCATGGGCATGCCGACGTGCACGGCGCCCCGCAGCGGGGTGGTGTCGAAGGCCACGGCAACGCGCTTGGTGAAGAGCGTCCCTACCCGGTTGGCAAGGCCGGGACGGATGTTGGCCTCGTGGATCACGATCGGAATGCCGCGCTTCCGTGCGGCCAGGTACATGGGAGTGCACACGTATCCCCCCACACCCACCAGGACATCGGCAGCCGCGTTGTCCAGGATGATGCCGGCCTGCCGGACGGCACCGGCAAGGCGGCCGGGCAGGCGTAGGAGGTCGGCCGAAGGCTTTCGGGGGAAGGGAACACGGTCAATCGTGGCCAGCTCAACCCCGGCGGCGGGAACCAGCCTGGTTTCCATTCCGGCGGGCGTGCCGACGGCGAGGATCGCGGCCCCGGGGGCCGCGTCCCGGATGGCTGCCGCGATGGCCAGGAGCGGACTGATGTGGCCCGCGGTTCCGCCGCCCGCGAGGACGATGGATGGATTAGTGGAGGTCATCTGGTGTCAGGCACGCTTTCTTGCAGTCTTCTTGGCGGCGGCGGTGGCCCGCCCCGGTTTGGCCTTGAACTTCAGCATCCGTTTGGGCCGGATGGCGGGAGCCATCTGCTCCCGGGCCAGCGAGAGCACCACTCCGATGGCGCAGAGGGACATCAGCAGCGCCGACCCGCCGTAGGAAATGAAGGGCAGCGGCACGCCGATGACGGGCATCAGTCCGGTTACCACCGACATGTTGACCGTGGCCTGGCCCAGCAGCCACACCATGATGGTGCCGGCCAGCACGCGGTGGAACATGTCCTCCTGTGCCACCACCACGCGGTAGATGGCGGCTCCCAGGATGGCGAAAAGGATCAGGACGACGACGGTGCCCACCAGGCCGAGTTCCTCGCCGATGATGGCGAAGATGAAGTCGTTGTGGGCTTCGGGGATCCAGCTGTACTTTTGCCGGCTTTGCCCCAGTCCCACTCCGAACCAGCCTCCGGACGCGAGACCATACAGGCCGTTTGTTGACTGGTAGTTGGCATCGATCCCGTCCGCGCAGGACTGTCCGGTCCACCAGGAGGTGATGCGGCACATGCGGTTTGAGCTGGTGACGGCCATAACGGCCGTACCGGCGGCGGCCACCAGGCCTGCGATGCCGAAGAGATACAGGGGCGCCCCGGCAAAGAACAGCGCGGCGGCCGTAATCATCATGATGATCATGGCGGTTCCGAGGTCGTTGCCCACCAGGACCAGGCCAACAATGATGATCGCCATGGGGACGGCAGGAATCGCCACGTGCTGCCAGCGGCTGATCAGGCGGCCTTTCCTGGCCAGGACGGTGGCCATCCACAGTGCGAGTGCCAGCTTGGACGCTTCGGACGGCTGGAAGGTGATGCCGCCGAGGTCGATCCAGTTTTTGTTGCCGTTGACCTCCGCGCCCACAACCTGGACCAGGCCCAGCAGGACCACTGCGGCGATGATCGCGAGCCAGGCGAGCCGTTTGAGCCACACCACGTTGATGCGGGACAGCACAAACATGGTGAAGATGCCGATCGCGGCAAACACACCCTGCTTCAGGGCATCACCGTAAGGCGACTTGCCGGCCGCAATGGACTCCACGCTGGAGGCGGAGAGCACCATCATGATCCCGATCGCTGTCAGTGCAAGGGTTGAGCCGAGAATGAGGTAGTACGTGGAACCGTTCTTGGAGGTTCCCGTGCCTTCCAGTGCCGACCAGAATTTCCGGTAGGCCGCCTTGATGCGGACAGGGACGGAAGCCGGGCGTTGCGCCGGTGCTGCCGAGGAGCCTGAGCCTGGCTTACCCGCCTGCCGTTTGTCTGGCTGCGGCCGGGTGGGCGTGCTGACCATTGTTACTCCTCGCCGGTCTGGGCCTGCCCTTCCACCAGCTCGCGGACAGCTTCGATGAAAGTGTCACCACGGTGAGCATAGGAAGAGAACTGATCCATGGAAGCAGCTGCCGGAGCCATCAGCACAGTATCGCCGGATTCAGCGACCTGTGCTGCTGACGCAACGGCATTGGCCATCACCGTTTCACCGGAGGGTCCGGCCTGGCCGGGGCCGGCTGTTGCGGCAGTCTGCACCTCTTCAGTTTCACCCGTGCCCGGGATGATCACCGGGACATCCGGCGCGTGTCGCTGGAGGGCATCGCGGAGGTCAGCGGTATCGCTTCCGATGAGCACCACGGCTTTGAGCCGTTGGGCATGCTCGCGGATCAGGTCATCGTAGGTGACCCCCTTGGACAGGCCGCCGGCAATCCAGATGACATTGCTGAAGGTGGCCAGCGAGGCGGAGGCCGCGTGCGGGTTGGTGGCTTTGGAGTCGTTGACCCACAGCACGCCGTTGTGGCGGGCCACGGGCTGGATGCGGTGGTCACCCGGGATGTAGTCCTGGATTCCTTTGCGCACCGCCTGGGCGTCAATGCCGTAGGCGCGGACCAGTCCTGCCGC
The DNA here is from genome assembly GCF_006680095.1 of Pseudarthrobacter sp. B4EP4b. NCBI lineage: Bacteria > Bacillati > Actinomycetota > Actinomycetes > Micrococcales > Micrococcaceae > Pseudarthrobacter > Pseudarthrobacter sp. B4EP4b. Next base: position 19,648 of record NZ_VHIJ01000011.1, read on the forward strand.
AGCGAGGGCATTGGCCACCATGTGGCGGGGTGCGAAGGCACCGAGGTCGCCCATAGAGGCAAGTTCTGCCGCACTGTCCTTGCGCTCGGCGATGAACGCGCGGTCCACCAGGAGGCCTTCCACCACGCCGAGCATGCTGATGGCCGGAGTGACGGTGGTGAAACCGACGGCACGGCAGCCTTCCACGACGTCGGCGTTTTCCACCATGCGCTCGGTTTCAATCTGCTCGGCGTTGTAGATGCAGGCCTTCTGGGTCTGCTCGTAGACCTTGGCCTTGTCCGCCAGGTAGGAATCGTACGAGCCGTGCCAGTCCACGTGGTCCTCGGCCACGTTCAGGCACACACTGGCTACCGGCGACAGGGATTGCGCCCAGTGCAGCTGGAAGCTGGAGAGTTCGACGGCGAAGACGTCGTACTCCACAGGGTCGCGGAGGGCGTCGAGGATGGGTGTGCCCACATTGCCCACGGCGATGGCTTTCAGTCCGGCCGCCCGGAGCATGGATTCGGTGAGCCCCACCGTGGTGGTTTTGCCGTTCGTTCCGGTAATCGCGAGCCAGTCGGCCGTCTTGCGGCCTTCCCGGACGCGTACCCGCCAGGCGAGTTCCACATCGCCCCATACGGGGATGTGCGCCCGCGCGGCGGCGGCAAGGAGCGCCTGGTCGGGGCGCCAGCCGGGTGAGGTGACAATCAGCTCTGGCAGTTCGCCGTCGATCTTCGGGATGCGGCTCACCGCATCCTCGCCCAGCAGGACATCGGCTGCGCCGACGATCGTCAGGGTTTCAGCGTGGGCTTTGGCGGTGTCGGACGTCGCAGCATCGACCACCACCACCCGGGCGCCGAGCTCGATGAGGGTATCGGCGGCGGCAAACCCGGAGACGCCGATGCCGGTCACTACAACGCGGAGGCCGGACCAGTCGGAGTCCCAGCTGGTGAGGTCCTTGAGGCGGGGGGAAACGGTCACAGCAGCACAACCCATTCAGCGTAGAAGATGCCCAGGCCCACGGCCACAAAAAGCCCGCCGAGGATCCAGAACCGGACCACCACCGTGACTTCGGCCCACCCCTTCAGTTCGAAGTGGTGCTGCAGCGGTGCCATCTTGAAGACACGCTTGCCGCCGGTGGCCTTGAAGTAGCCCACCTGGATGATGACGGACAGGGTGATCAGGACGAACAGGCCGCCGATGATGCCCAGCAGCAGCTCGGTCCGCGACAGGATGGCGAAGCCGGCGATTGCCCCGCCGATGGCCAGCGATCCGGTATCGCCCATAAAAATCTTTGCCGGTGAGGTGTTCCACCACAGGAAGCCAACCAGCGCTGCGCTCATGATGGCCGCCAGCAGGGCGAGGTCCAGCGGGTCGCGGACCGAGTAGCAGCCGCTGCCGGCCTGCCGCGGCGATCCGCAGGCCTGGTTGCTTTGCCAGATTCCCATCAGCGTATATGCGCCAAAGACCATGACTGACGCACCGGCGGCGAGCCCGTCGAGGCCGTCGGTGAGGTTGACGCCGTTGGTTGCGGCCGTGACGATCAGGTTTGACCACACCACAAACAGGATGGCCCCGAGGACGGTCCCGCCGAAAGCAAGGTCCAGCCACGGCAGGTCGCGGACCAGCGAAATCTTGGTGGAGGCCGGAGTGGCACCGGCGCCATTGGGAAAGTTCAGCGCGAGCACGGCGAAGATGATTCCGACCGCACCCTGCAGTATCAGCTTTGCCTTGGCGTTGAGGCCGAGGCTGCGCTGGCGGGAGATCTTGATGAAGTCATCCAGGAACCCCACCAGACCCATCCCCACCATCAGGAACAGCAGGATGAGGGCGGATGCGGAAGGGCCGGAGGAGTCCGGGTTCACCATCATCATGATGAGGTGGGTGAGTCCGTAGCTCAGCAATACGGCTGCCACCACCACGGTCCCGCCCATGGTGGGCGTGCCGCGCTTGGTGTGGTGCGAGGTGGGTCCGTCATCCCGGATGAACTGGCCGTAGCCGCGTCGCACCAGCAACCGGATAAAGAGCGGTGTCCCCACCAGGGCGAACAAGAGGGCCAGGCCGGCGCCGATCAAAAGTGCAATCACAGCAGAGTGCTCCTTTCATCGGCGGATTGGGGGGTCAGTGGGGGTAATGCTATCCGATCGCCCAAATGGCGAAGTCCCACGCTGTTCGAGGATTTGAACAGCACCAGGTCGCCCGGTTCGAGCTCCGCGTTCAGCACGTCGTAGGCTTCATCAACGGTTTCCGCGAAGAGGCATTCATCGCCCCAGGAGCCCTCCTGGACTGCGGAGACATAGAGGGCACGGGCTTCCCGGCCCACCACCAGCAGGCGTGAAATGTTCAGCCGCACCACTTGGGTACCCACGGCAGTGTGTTCCCTGATGGAATCGTCTCCAAGTTCAAGCATGGCGCCCAGCACCGCCCAGGTGCGGCGGCCGCGGCCGAGATCTGCCAGGGTCCGCAGCGCGGCGCGCATGGATTCAGGATTGGCGTTGTAGGCGTCATTGATAATCGTGACGCCGTCTGCCCGCTCGGTGCGTTCCATCCGCCAGCGGCTCGCGGCAGTCTGGCTGCTGAGGGAGGATGCGATGTCCTGCCCCGGAACTCCGGCGGCCCAGGCTGCTCCGGCGGCGGCAAGCAGGTTGCCCATATGGTGCGCGCCGATGAGGCGGCTGCTGACGTGCAGGCCGCCCTCGCCGTCCGGAAGCTGGAGATCGAATTCGGGGTTGCCGTCCGCGTTGGTGTCAGGGTTCAGTGCCTGCACGGCCGCGCCGGCGCGGCCTTCCGCGGAGAACCCGAGTACCTTTGCCTCGGTGCGTGAGCGCATCGCCGCCACGCGGTCGTCGTCGAGGTTGATAATGGCGGTGCCGTCAGCAGCAAGCGCTTCCACCAGCTCACCCTTGGCCAGGGCAATGTTCGCCACTCCCCCGAACTCGCCGGCATGGGCGGTTCCGACGGCCAGCACGACGCCGATATCAGGCCTGACCATGTCCGCGAGGTAGCGGATGTGACCGATCCCGGTGGCGCCCATCTCAATGACGAGGTAGCGCGTATCGGTTCCGGCACGAAAAACGGTGAGCGGCACGCCCACCTCGCCGTTATAGGAGCCCTGCGGCGCAACGGTTTGTCCCTGCGTCGACAGGATTCCGGCGAGGAGGTCCTTGGTGGTGGTTTTCCCGGCCGAACCGGTGATTCCCACAACTGTCAGTTCGCTGCCCTGTTCGGCGCGGGCGGCTCGGATCCTGCGCACGGCCTCAGCAGCCAGGGCGCCCATGGCCAGCACGGCGTCCGGAACGAGTACCGAGGGGTAGCCGTTCCCGTCGGCATCGGCGACAGGACGCTCCAGCAAAGCCAGACTGGCACCGGCCGAAAACGCCGCGGCCACAAAGTCGTGGCCGTCAGCATGCTCGCCGGGCTTTGCGACGTAGAGCGATCCAGGTGTGGCATCGCGTGAGTCCGTCACCACCGAAAGGGGCGTGATTCCGGGATCGGCGTCCAGGCGCCCGTTAGTGATTTCGGCGATCTCCGCCGCAGTAAAAGCAATCATCTCGGTCTAGGACTCTATCCGGTCGGCTTGGAGAACGTTGAATCCCCTGGCTGTCAAGGCGCTGCGCAGCTCTACCCTGTCGTCCAGGGCATGGTTGACGCCTTTGACTTCCTGCCACACCTCGTGGCCGCGGCCGGCCACCAGGATGGTGTCCTGCGGGCGGGCCAGGTCTACGGCACGGCGGATGGCTTCGGCACGCGGGAAAACTTCCAGGATGTCGCAGGGCAGGGAGTCTTTTTCCTGGGCTTCGCGGGCTCCGGCCAGGACATCGGCGCGAATGGCGGCCGGGTCTTCGTCGTGGGGATCGTCATCGGTGATGATAACGACGTCGGCAAGCCGGGCGGCGATGGCGCCCATGGCCGGGCGTTTGCCCTGGTCGCGCTGCCCGGTGGCGCCGAACACCACGATGAGGCGGGAGTCCGGCGATGGGGAGCGTACCGCTTCCAGGGCCCTGGCCAGTGCATCGGTGTTGTGGGCAAAGTCAACGATCGCGGCGGGTTCCGTTGATACCAGTTGCATCCGTCCGGGCACCGCAACGGTGAACGGGTCGGACCCGTCCAGTGCCGCCTGCAAGGTTGCCGCGTCTACTCCTGCTGCCAGGACCATTACTGCCGCCAGCGCCGCGTTGGCCACGTTGAAGCTGCCGGGCAGGCCGGTGTGGATGCGGAGCTGAGCGCCGTCGGGACCGCCCAGCGTGAAGTCCGTGCCGAGCCCACGCGGGGCGGTTCCCGTGACGGTCCAGTCCGCTGGCGCCCCGGTGGTGCTGAGGGTGGTGACCGGCACCCTGGTGCTGCCGGCAAGCTGCCGGCCCCATTCGTCGTCGACCGTTACTACCGCCGCCCGGGCGCGCTCAGGGGTGAACAACTCCGCTTTGGTAGCGAAGTAGTCCTCCATGGTCAGGTGCAGGTCCAGGTGGTCCTGGGTGAGGTTGGTGAAGCCGGCAACATCGAACAGCACCCCATCCACGCGCTGGAAGGAGATGGCGTGGGAGGAGACCTCCATCGCAGCGGCTGCAAGCCCGCGTTCGCGCATCAGGGCGAGGAGTGCATGGACGTCGGTGGATTCCGGCGTGGTGAGGAGGCTGGGAATTGGGTCCCCGCCGGCATGGATCTCGATGGTGCCGATCAGCCCGGTGCTCCGGCCGAGGGCGCGCAGCAAGGAGTTGATGAAGTATGTGGTGGTGGTCTTCCCGTTGGTGCCCGTGACGCCAAATAACTGTGGCTGGCCGGCAGCGGACTGGCTGCGGTAGATCAGGGCGGACAGCGGGCCCACCACGTTCCGTGGTGACTCCACAATCATCACGGGTACCGGCGTCTCGGCGGGCGCCAGCAGCCTGGCGCCGGCGTCGTCAGTCAGCACTGCAGCAGCTCCTGCTTCAACAGCCTGCGGCACGAAGTCTGCGCCATGGCGGGTGGCGCCCGGCAGGGCGACGTACAGGTCGCCCGGCTCCACGGTCCGTGAGTTCAAGGAAATTCCGGTGACTTCCACCTCAGCTGCCGGGCCAGGAACTGCAACATCGATGGCTTCGCCGATGCTTGCCAGCCGTACCGGCTCCACCCGTGAGGGGCGGAAGCGGCCTTGGCCGGCCGGTCCCTCCGGGACGGCGCGGTTGTCGGGCGGGTTGATCTCAGACAAGGAATCTCCGATGGTGCTAGTCGTGCCCGGCATGGGTGGGCCGGTAGTGGTGCTCTAAGCGGGGCTGCTACTTGGCAAACTGGGGCAGCCTGGCCGGTTCACCCGTGGACGGCTGGACGTTGTAGGTCCGCAGTGCCTGGCTCATGACCGACCGGAAGACCGGCCCGTTGGTAATCCCGTAGATGCTGCCCTTGGGCCGCTGGAGTACCACCTCCACAATAAACCGCGGATCATCCATCGGTGCCATCCCCACCATGGAGGCGGTGTAGCCGCAGAAGCCGGACTTGCCGTCGTCGCACGGCGATTCCGAGGTGCCCGTCTTTGCACCCACCCGGTAGCCGTCGATCCCTGCGTCCTTGATCTGGCCTTCGGTGACGGCACTTTCCAGGATGTCCTGGACCTGCTGGGCCGTGTGCTCAGAGACCACCTGTGTGGACGGTGCGGCCGGTACCTTTTCCTCGGTACCGTCCGGGGAAACATAAGAATCGATCAGGCGGGGCTGGAGCATCACGCCGTTGTTGGCCACGGACTGGAACGCCCTCACTGTCTGGAGGGTGGACTGCGAAACGCCCTGCCCGAACAAGACGGTGTATTCCTGGCGCCCGTCCCACTGCTCCCAGGGTGTGAGGATGCCGGACGCGGGTGCGGGGAGTCCAATGTCGGGCGCCTCGCCGATGCCGAACTTCTTCAGCCAGTTATAGCGCTGTTCCTTGCTCAGTTCCTGGCCGGCCATAACGGTGCCGGTGTTCATGGAGTAGCCCAGGATGCCGGCGAGGGTGCGCTTTTCGGTGCCGTGGGAAAAGGAGTCGCTGAAGGTCTGGCCGTTGACCGTGTACGACGGCGGCAGGGTGTACTCGCTGAGGGGGTTGGCTTTGCCTTCCTCGATCAGCGCCGCTGCCGTGAGCATTTTTTCGACGGACCCTGGCTCGTAGGCGGCGGTGACCGCACGGACGCCGCGGTCCTTGGCAGCCACCCGGCCCGGGTCATTGGGATCCGGGGCGTTGGTATCGGCCATAGCCACAAGGTTTCCGGTTTTGACGTCCATCACGATGATGACGCCCCACTCGGCGCTGAGCTTGTCAGTCTGGCTTTGGATGGCCTGCTGGGCGAAGTACTGCAGGTCCGAGTTGATGGTGAGTTTGACGTCCTTGCCGTCCTGCGGCGGCGTCAGCTCGTCCATTCCCACCGGGATGCGGAGTCCGTCGGCACCGATCTCGAAGAGGCGTTTGCCGTCCGTTCCCTTGAGCAGCCCGTCCTGGGTCTGTTCAATGCCGGCCAGGCCGGTGGTGCCGTCCTGCAGGAAGCCGATGATGCCGCCGGCCACGGAGCCGTTGGGATAGACCCGTTTGCTGACGCCTTCCGTAACGATCCCAGGAATCTGGAGCTTGGAGATGCGGTCCTCGATGTCGGGCTTCACGTCCTTGGCCACGATGTAATAGGGCTGCTGTCCGGTGACGGCGTCGCGGATGTCGTCCTTCTCCATGCCCAGGGCCGCTGCGAGCTCCGTCAGGCCCTGGTCGCGGCTGACGTCCACCAGCTTTTCCTTGCCGTCCACGGTTTCCAGGCGCTTGAAGTTCTCCGTTTTGGTGTTGACCCGCTGGTCCACCACCACGTTGTAGCGGATCACGCTGTTGGCCAGCACAGTGCCCGTGGAGTCCAGGATGCTGCCCCGCTCTGCAGGCAGCACGGTCTGCTTCATCCGGCTGTTGAGCGCAGCTTCGGCCATTCCCCCCACGTCAAGCCCTTGGACGAGGAAGAGTTTTCCGCCCACCACCAGCAGGAGCGTGAGCATGATCCCCAGGCCAAGCCGGAGGCGTTTGGTGGCGTTGGGAACCTTGCTGCTTCTTGCCTTGCCGGTCCTCTGCGCCACCGTGATATTCCTTGCTGCTCGACCTTGTTGCCTGTCAGACCTGCCGTGTTACTGCCCGGGGACCTTCTGCTCCGGGGCGGGAACCGACCCACCGTGCAGTTCCACGGGGGGCACTGCCGCGGCTGCCGGCGCCTGGGCTGCTGCGTCCGGTGCAGCGCCGGCCGGGGTGCCGGACGTGGCACCCGCTGCGCTGCCCGTTGTGCTGCCAGGGGAAGCAGCAGCCGGGGCCGCCGGGGTGTCTTCCACGGGCTTCCGGGCTTCGAGGGGCTCGCTCTTGCTGGGCGGGGGCACCACGGTGAGCTGGCCGGCGACTGCCGGCGCCGGGATCACGGCGCCGGCGGGGCCGTCCTTGACGGCCGGCGTTGCCTTGCCGGTCACCGACAGCGTGGACAGGTCGATCTGGCCCTTAACAGTGGATGGCACCATTCCCAGCTTTGTGGCCTGCGCGGCAAGGTTTTGCGGTGCTTCGAAGTTCTGGACCTGCTGGGTGAGGTCCTGGTTCTGTTTAGTCAGAGTGCTCTGCGTGGCACGCAATTCCACCAACTGGTACTGGGCCGTGGAAACCGAGATGTTCAGCACCAGGACGGCGACCAGTGCCAGGGCGAGCATGCCGAAGCACAGCACCACAAAAGGCGCACGGCGTTTGCGGGGAACGGTGCGGACCACGGAGAGCGGCGTACGGCTCCGGCGGGGCGCTTCAGGCGAACCGGCAGGGAGGTGCTTGGCCGCCGTACCGGAGACGACGGGAAAGTTCTTCACGGCGGCGGTGCTCATTCAGCTCTCCTGGCTCGGATTCGTTCCACAGCGCGGAGCCTTGCTGAGGCAGCGCGGGGGTTTTCGGCGATTTCGACGGCGGTTGGCACCTCGGTGCCTTTGGTCAGGGTTTTCAATTCGGGTTTGTGTTCCTCCAGCTCCACCGGGAAGCCAAGCGGAGCGGAGGATTTCGATCGGGCCTGGAAGACTCCCTTGACGATCTTGTCCTCCAGGGAGTGGTAGGACATCACCACGATGCGGCCCCCCAGTGCCGTGGCATCCACAGCGGCGGGCACCGCCCGTTCCAGCACTTCGAGTTCCTCGTTGACCTCAATCCGCAATGCCTGGAAGGTCCGCTTGGCCGGGTGTCCGCCGGACTTGGCAGCACCGGCCGGAACAACCGAGCGGATCTGCTCCACGAGCTCTCCGGTAGTAGTGAACGGTTTGGCGGCGCGGGCGGCTACGATTCTGTTGGCGATTCGGCCGGCGAACTTTTCCTCGCCCCACTTGCGGATAATCCGGACCAGTTCCTCTTCGCTGTAGGTATTCACCACGTCCGCTGCCGTCTGGCCGCGGCTGGTGTCCATCCGCATGTCCAGCGGAGCGTCGAAGGAGTAGGCGAAGCCGCGCTCACGCTCGTCGAGCTGGAGCGACGAAACGCCGAGGTCCATCAGGATCCCATGCACTTCCGTGACGCCGAGGTCTGCCAGGACATCTTCGATCTCGTCATAGACGGCATGCACAAGATCGGTCCGTGCTGCAAAGGGGCTCAGCCGTTCACCGGCCAGGGCAAGGGCTTCCTCATCGCGGTCGATCCCGATCAGGTGCAGGTCGGGGAAGCGCTGCAGCATGGCCTCGGAGTGGCCTCCCATGCCCAGGGTGGCATCAATGGCCACCGGAGTTTCACCGCGGCTCCTGGCTGCCTCGAATCCGGGGGCCAACAAATTGATGCACCGGTCCCGAAGGACCGGCACATGGCGTTCGGACGTGGGCTTCGGTTGATCGTTCATGCCTCGTCCTTTCTCGCCGTCGCTGTCACCTGGATGCTTCTTGACCCGGATCCCCATCCGCGCCTACCGTCCTGCCCGCCTGGCTCCGGGGAAGTTGAGCCAGGTTGGCCGGCCGATGGGCCGGCTGGAGATCCCAACCAAGAAGCTGTCCGCTGCCCCTGCCCGGTCACAAAATGCCCGGGATGGGGTCATCGGTTTCAGAGAAGGCCGTTTCCTTCTCTGCGAGGTATTCGCTCCAAGCCTGGGCGTCCCAGATCTCGGCGCGGGTTCCGGCACCGATCACGGCCAGTTCCCTCCCGAGTCCTGCGTATTCCCGGAGCGCCGGTGGAATGGTTACGCGCCCCTGCTTGTCAGGTACCTCGTCCGAGGCTCCAGAGAGAAAGACGCGGATGTAGTCCCGCGCTTGTTTTGAGGAGATTGGCGCCTCCCGCATTTGCTCGTGGACCCGGGCAAATTCCTTCTCGCTGAAGACGTAGATGCAACGTTCCTGGCCCCTGGTAAGGACCAGTCCGCTGGCAAGTTCCTCGCGGAACTTCGCGGGGAGAATGATCCGGCCCTTTTCATCAAGACGCGGCGAATGTGTGCCCAGAAACACTGGCCCACCGCCTGTCCGATGTCAGGAACTGCACATCCCCTGTGTTGCAACCACCCTCTTATGTCCTCCACATTACTCCACTTTCCCCCACAGTCAACGCGAATTGCGGTTCCCGAGGGGCAATCTTTGGGACTGGAGGCCCGAAATGGCGCGGAATTCTGCCGGTGGTGGGAAGTGGAGGACTTTTGCTGAACCGTCGCCAAATTTTCACGCGCTTCCAGGCCGCCATTCAGGCCGCTTTTGCGGCGCGGCCGATATGGCACTCAAAAGACCTGCCTTAAACGCAAAAGACCCGCCGGAGCGGGTCTATTTGCGGCTCTCCCCTATTTTGGGGGAGCAAAGTGGGGCCGGGTGGGTCCTGGCCCTGCGGGCTGGATGGATCAGGGTTCTCCCCTGCGCCTCTCGTCCCAACGTTCCTCGAGGCTGCTCATAAAGGAACTGCGCTGCTTGCCTGCCTTGCCGCTGCCGGACTTCGAGCCCTTGGTGCCTGACGAACTGCTGCGCATTGTGGCGAAATACACGCCACCGCCCATCACAATAAAGCCGAGGACACCTACGAAGATGTTCTGCAGGGTGACGCCGACGAGCAACAGGAAGACGCCGGCCAGCGCACACAGGACGCCGATCACGACGTGTCTTGTCGACCACGAACGTCCTGGGTCCGAACCCATGGAATTCGCGAATTTTGGATCATCCTCGTGAAGCTGCTTCTCCAGCTGCTCGAGCAGCTTCTGTTCGTGCTCCGACAGCGGCATCACGACCTCCTTTTGTAGGCCAACGTCCGGGCTGGTCCCAGCCATTACTTCAACTCCAATAACGTCTGGTATGCCCTGGTGGTTCCCGTACCCGCCGGCTGTGGCGGTAAACGAAAGCCAGGCATGCAGACCCGGAGCGGAAGCATGTCCAAGAGAGTCCGGCAGTAAGTCCAGTCACTCAAAAACTTTGTATTTATAAGGATAGTTTGTTGAGGGCTGTTCTGAAAGACGGCAATGACTTCCGAAGGCGCACTGGGCAGGCTGATTCGAGGCCTTAAACGGGGCCATAAGCCAGCCCTTTTTTGGAGCCTTTAGTCAGCGCCGCTTCCGGGCTCGAGCAGCCGGGCAGGGAGAACGGATTTGCTCCCGAATTTGCGGGTCACCTGGTCAAGAACGTGCTCGGCGGACCGCCAGTTGTCATCCCGCCGGTCGATGCTGAGCTGCAGTGAGGTGGTGGCTGCATCTTCGAGTTGTTCGGCCCGCACTCCCACCAGCCTCACGGTCATTGGCCGGTCCACGGATTCGAGGAGTTGCAGAGCAACTGCATAGATGAGCTGCGCGCTGTCCACGGGTGTTTGGACAGTCCTGCTGCGGGTGATGGTGGAGAAATCGGCGAAGCGCAGTTTCAGCGCGATGGTGCGGGCCACCATCCCCGCGCTCCGCAGGCGCCCTGCCGTCCGGTGGGCGAGGCGGAGCAGTTCGCGGTGGAGGAGGGCGTCGTCGGCTGTGTCCACCGCAAAGGTCTCCTCCGCGCCGATGCTCTTTTCCAGCCGGACCGGCGTGACGGGACGCGGGTCCTGACCCCAGGCCAGCCGGTACACGTGCTCTCCCGTGGCACCCAGCATCTTCCGGAGCGAGGCGACCGGGGTGGCGGCCACGTCCGCCACGGTCCGGATACCCATCCTGGCCAGGACCTCAGCCGTCTTGGCGCCGATGCCCCAGAGTGCGCCCACTGGCAGGCTGTGGAGGTAGGGCACCGTTTGGTCCGGGCCGATAAGGAGCAGCCCGTCCGGCTTGCAGCGGGTGGACGCAATTTTGGCCACGAACTTTGTCTCCGCAATCCCCACCGAGGCGGTGATGCCCAGCTCCGCTGCCACCCTGCTGCGGATCAGTTCGCCAATGGCCCGTGGCGGACCCAGCCGGCGTATGGCACCTGTTACATCAAGGAACGCCTCGTCCACGCTGAGCGGCTCCACCAGTTCGGTCACGGATTCGAAAATCGCCATCAGCTGCGCCGAGACTTCGTAGTACACCTTATGGCGCGGCTCGATGATCACTGCTTGCGGGCACATCCGCATGGCCACAGCCATGGGCATGGCTGATTTCACCCCAAAGGCCCTCGCCTCGTAGGAGGCCGACAGGACCACTGAGCGTTCGGCGGGGAAGCCCACGATAACCGGCTTCCCGCGCAGTTCCGGCCGCGTACGCAGTTCCACCGAGACGAAAAAGGCGTCCATATCCACATGCATGATGCACTTGGGCCTGCGGGCCCGGAGGCCTGCTGTGGCCGGCTCATTCGTCCCATCAGGTCCCACGGCTGCAATCCTATCGTTTTGTACTGACTAAACTGGAGGCTGAATCCGGCATCAACCCCAGGAGGAAAGTCCCTGTGACGGTCATTGGAAACCTCAAGCCAGCAGCCCTGGCCGCTTTCGCTGCCGCGGCAGCATTGGCCCTGGCTGCCTGCAGCCCAACACCGTCAGGAACTCCTGGTCCCACCGCCTCCGCGTCCTCGCCCGAAGCTGCCACGCCAACCGCCACAGCCTCTGCCAGCCCCTCCGCCTCGCCCAACACCTCTGCCACCGTAGGCGCCGTCGTCGAGGGCTTCCCCCAGCAGCTCCTGCCCCTCATGCCCGGCGCCACCGTGGTGTCCAGCAGCTTCGACAAGGCCTCGACGCCTGCCACCGCCGCCCTGGTTGCCACCATCACCTCGCCGACTGCCCCCGTCCTGGATTTCTACACGAAGGAGCTTGAGGCGCGCGGCTTCAAAGCTGTTCCGGGTGAAGCAGTGGGGGCTGTTGCCTCGAAGGACTTTGTCCGGGGCGACAACGAGACTGTTAATCTGTCGGCGGTCGAAGCGGCAGGCGTTGTGACCTTCACCATCGGCGCCAACGTGGCAGCTGAGTCAGCCAAGTGACGGCGGCGGAGCAGCTTAGGAACGAACAGGCCGCCTTTGTCGCGGCAGTAGCCGGCGAACTGACCGACTTCCTCACCTCCCGGCAGTCCGTGATGACCGCAATCTCCCCGGACATCGAACCCATCATGGGCTCCATCTCCAATCTGGTCACGGGCGGCAAGCGCCTCCGGGCGCTGATGTGCTACTGGGGCTGGCGGGGCGCAGGCGGCGAATCCAGCGCGCAGCAGGTAGTGACCGCAGGAGCGGCCCTGGAACTGTTCCAGGCGGCGGCGCTGATCCACGACGACATCATTGACCGCTCTGATACCCGGCGGGGCGGCCCGAGCGTCCACCGCCGCTTCAGCCAGCTCCACGGCACCCATGGCTGGGCGCTGGACAGTGAACGTTTCGGGCAGGCGGCGGCAATCCTCACCGGCGACCTCTGCCTGTCCTTCAGTGAGGAAGCCTTCACGGACATAGGAGAACGTGCAGCGGCCGGCAGCCGGGCGCGGCTGATCTTCAACCTCATGCGCGCCGAGGTCATGGCAGGGCAATACCTGGACATCCTGGAAGAGGTTGCCGGCCCAGTCCGTGACCGGGCCGGTGCCGTCAGCCGCGCCCAGTCCATCATCCGGTTCAAGTCGGCCAAATACTCCACAGAACACCCCCTGGCGTTGGGTGGCGCACTCGCGGGTGCCTCGAACGAACTTCTCCGCGGCTATTCGGCGTTTGCCCTGCCCCTGGGCGAGGCCTTCCAGCTCCGCGACGACGTGCTGGGTGTTTTTGGCGATCCGCTCACCACCGGCAAGCCGGCCGGGGACGATCTGAGGGAAGGCAAGCGCACGGTACTGGTGGCGCTGGCCCTGGACCAGGCCCCGGAAGCCGAATCCGCCTTTATCGATGCCCGGCTGGGCAGCCCGGATCTCACGGATGAGGACATCCATGAGATCCGGCGGATTATCGAAGAGTCAGGTGCCTTGCAGGCCACCGAGGTCCTGATCACTGAATTTGGCGAGGCGGCATTCGACGCCCTTGAGACGCTTCCTTTGGACGACCTGCCAAAAACCGCGTTGCGAAGGCTTGCCGAAGCTACGGTCAGCCGGGCTTCCTGATTCCCGGTTCCAGGAGGGGAAATTACCAGGCCAGGGTTTGCGCCCTGCGCCGGATTTCAGTTTTGCGGCCTTCCCGCAATGCGTCGATAGGCCGTCCCCGCAAGGATTCATCAGGCGTAAAAAGCCAAATGATGAGGTCCTCGTCGGAGTAGCCCGCGTCTGCCAGTACAACAATGGTGCCTTTAAGGCTGTCCACCACTTGGCCGTCCTGAATGAATTCGGCCGGGACTGAACGGATTTTACGCTCACCCACCCGCAAAGCGGCCAATGCGCGGTCTTCGAGCAGGCTATGGACTTTGGTGATGGAAACGTCCAACAAGCGTGCGACGTCGGGCAAGGGCAACCATTCGCCCACGAGGTTTTCAACATTACTCACGGATCAAGGTTGCCACGATGCCGCCGTACCGCCTAGTCGGGACATAATGCGGACCCTCCTGACCTGCGGACACTCCGGAAATTCCGCTATGCCGGGAATGCCGGAATTCTTGTGCTAATCGGGAATCCGTGAGAGATTCACATACATCACATTCGTAACATCATTAACAGCAGTAACAGTAGTATCGGAATACCAGCGGCACCCCCGCCCGCGCCCGCAGTTGAGAAGAGGATTCCTTCCCATGACGATGTCCCGCTCGCCAAAGCAGCCCCCGAAGCCGAGCCTGCCCTTGATTGCCGCCACAACAGCGGCGCTTCCAGCGGTCGTATTGTCGTCTCTAGCCCTCGCGCAGCCCGCGGCCGCCCAGCAGCCCGCCCGTCCTGTCCCGGCCACCCTCGCGGCAGCCATGAAGGCACAGGCGGCCCAGGCAACGGCAGCCGTCATTCCGGCGTCGTCTGTTTCCACCACCATCCCTGCCGCCTTCAAACCGGTACAGCCGGCGCCGCCGGCTGAATACTCCATTGCCCGGGGTGACACCATCAGTGCCATCGCTGGCAGGTTCGGACTGAACACGGGCGAAATCCTGAAGCTGAACAACCTCCAGCCCAACACGATCATTTACCCGGGACAGAAGATCAAGCTCACGGGCTCCGGTGATGCACCGGCAGCCCCTGCTGCCGCACCCTCCCCCGCCGCTGCCCCGGGCTCGGGGACGGGGGCCACCTACACGGTGAAACCCGGCGACACGCTGGGGGCCATCGCTGCGAGGCACAACGTGAGCCTCGCGGACGTTTTCGCGTGGAACAACCTCAACATGCGGTCCATCATCCACCCCGGGCAGAAAGTGAAAGTCGGCGCAGGTGATGCTGCCCCGGCTCCCGCACCGGCGGCACCGCCCGCGGCGCTGGCCAACGCCTCTGCCGCACCGGCCAGCCCGGCCGCTCCCGCAACAGGTTCCTACACCGTTAAGGCCGGGGATACCCTGTGGGCCATCGCGTCCCGCCATGGCGTCAAGCTTTCTGAGCTCCTCTCCGCCAACCAGTTGGGCATGTCCTCGGTAATCCACCCGGGCAACAAGCTGGCAATCCCGGGCGCTGGAGCCCAGCCGGCACCTCAGCCGGCGGCCGCCGTGACGCCGTTGGTGCCCAGTTCCTTCCTCGGGTTCAGCTACCCGGCGGCGGTGGTGAGCTCAGCCAACGAAAACAAGGCGCTCCTGAACGCTTCCCCTGTCCCTACCCGGGAGGAGATGCGGGGCATTGTCGCGGACACTGCCCGGGCGATGGGCGTCGAGCCCTCACTTGCACTTGCCTTCGCCCACCAGGAATCAGGCTTCAACCAGCGCGCAGTCTCCCCTGCCAACGCGATCGGGACCATGCAGGTCATTCCCAGCTCAGGCCAATGGGCCTCGGACCTGGTGGGCCGCAAGCTGAACCTCCTGGATCCCCGTGACAACGCAACTGCCGGCGTGGCGATCATCCGCCAGCTCCTGGCCACCAGCAAGGACCAGGACACGGCCATCGCCGGCTACTACCAGGGCCAGTACTCGGTGAGCAAGTACGGCATGTACGACGACACCAAAGCGTACGTCGAAGCCATCAAGGCACACCAAAAGAACTTCGGCTGACGCCGCCACCCCGCGAAAGGGGGCGGCGAAGGGACTTAGGCACGGGTCCGGACCAGTATCGGTTCGGACCCGTTTCATTGCTGGATTACGATCGTAGGGTGACGGAACACGTGTCAGACCCGATGGTAGGAACCCTGGTGGACAACCGGTATGCCATCCAGTCCAGGCTGGCGCGCGGCGGGATGTCCACCGTTTACGTGGCCACAGATCAGCGGCTTGAGCGGGATGTGGCCCTGAAAGTACTGCACCCGCACCTGTCCGCCGATGAAAGCTTCCTGGGCAGGTTGGGCCGTGAAGCGAAGGCCGCGGCCAGGCTCTCACACCCGCACGTAGTAGGGGTGCTGGACCAGGGCACGGACCACCACACCGCTTACCTGGTGATGGAGTACATCAAGGGCCACACGCTGCGGGATGTGATCAACAGCAAGGGGGCACTTCCGCCCAGGCTGGCCCTGGCGCTGATCGACCCCGTAGTGGAAGGCCTCGGCGCCGCCCACGCCGCAGGATTCATCCACCGCGACGTCAAGCCCGAAAACGTCCTGATAGCGGACGACGGCAGGATCAAGATCGGCGACTTCGGGCTGGCGCGCGCTGTCACCACGTCCACGTCGACGGGAGCCCTGCTCGGCACGGTCGCCTACCTTTCGCCGGAACTGGTCCTTGGCAAACCCGCAGACGCCCGGAGCGACGTCTACTCCGTGGGCATCATGCTTTATGAAATGCTGACCGGCCAGCAGCCGTTCACCGGCGAGGTCCCCATCCAGGTGGCATACCAGCATGTGAACGGGACTGTCGGTCCGCCGTCGGCCCTTGTCCCGGGCCTGGCAGCGGAAGTGGACGAACTGGTGCAGTGGTGCACGTCCAACGATCCCGAGAACCGGCCGATCGACGGCAACGCGCTGCTGCAGGAACTGCGGCATATCAGGACCAACCTCACCGACCGGGAACTGGACCTGCAACCGCCGGCGGCTGGTGCCGCGGCATCCCAAAACCACACAGAAGTCATAGCCCGCACCAACAATCCAACAAGCGTTATGCCTTTTGGTCGGCCCCCAGCGTCCCCTCACGGCCCTCCACACGCCCAGGCCGGCCCACGCGCCGGTCAGGAAGCAGGCGCGGCTGTCTCCGGCGCGCGGCACAACCTCACTCCCCCGGACTCAGACGAGCAGGTATGGGCTCCCGCGCCTGGCGCCCCCTTGAGTAAACGGGCACAGCGGAAGGCCGATAAGGAAGACGAAAGGGCCCGCGCGCGGGCTGCTGCTGTCCCGGCGCGGAGCCTGCGTGAAGGCAGCCCGCGGCGCCGCGGGATCCTGTGGGTTGTGGTGCTGGTCATAGCGGCGCTGCTGGCCACCGGCGCGGGCTGGTTCTTCGGCATGGGCCCGGGTTCCGCAGCCGCCATCCCCGCTGTAGCCAACAAAACGGTGGCCGAAGCCCAGGGGCTCCTCAGCAAAGCCGGGTTCCAGTCCACCACCAGCGACGTCTTCGACGATGACGTGCCCAATGGCCTGGTGGTGGGGACGGAACCGCCGGCCGGCTCGGAGATCCGGAAGTTCCAGCCGGTCTCGCTGTTTGTCTCCAAGGGACCGCAGCTGTTCCCGCTTCCCAAGCTGACGGGCAGCACCCTTGAGGAAGCCAAGACCGGCCTGAGCACGGCGGAAATGGCTTTGGGAGAGGTCACGGAGCAGTTCAGCGAAACGGCAGCGGCCGGTGTTGTCCTCTCCCAGGACCCTGCTCCCGGAACGCCCGCCCGCCATGGCACGCCTGTCCGGCTCGTTGTATCCAAAGGCCCCGAGCCCATTCCGGTACCCAACGTTGTGGGCCGGGAGGAGGACAAAGCCGTGGACGCCATCGAAGCAGCCGGGCTGAAGGCTGACGTGGCCCGCGAGGAAGTCTTCGACAAGACCATCCCGAAGGGCGCGGTGGTGAGCCAGCAACCCGCCAACGGCACTCTTACCCGCGGAGGCACAGTGACACTGACCATCTCGAAGGGTCCGCGCATGGTGGACGTGCCAAGCTACATCGGCAAGCAGGCGGCGGAGGCCAGGAAGGCCCTTGAAGGCCTGGGTTTCCAGGTCAAGGTGAATAACATCCTGGGCGGCTTCTTCGGCACAGTCCGCGACCAGGATCCCGTGAACACCAAGGTGCCCGAAGGTTCAGTCATCACCCTGACGGTGGTGTAGGCGGCCCTGCCGCCCGCACCACCTTCACGGGCATCAGCGCTTGGCGAGGGCTCCGGCCACCAGGAAAGCCATCTCCAGCGACTGCATGTGGTTCAGCCGCGGATCGCACACTGACTCGTAGCGGTCCAGGAAAGCTTCCTGATCGATGGGGTCGGCCCCGCCAAGGCATTCTGCAACGTCATCGCCCGTCATTTCCACGTGCAGGCCGCCGGGAACGGTGCCCAGGGCGTGGTGCACCTCGAAGAAGCCGCGCACTTCGTCGATCACGTCGTCGAAGTTGCGGGTCTTGTAGCCGTTCGGGGACGTGACCGTGTTCCCGTGCATGGGGTCGGTCACCCAGAGCACCTGCGCGCCCGAGGCAGTGACCTTCTCGACGACGGCGGGCAGCTTCTCGCGGATGTTGCCGGCGCCCATGCGGGTAATAAAGGTCAGGCGGCCCGGTTCGCGGTCCGGGTCCAGCTTGTCGATCAGGCGAAGGGCATCATCCCCGGTAGTGGACGGGCCCAGCTTCACGCCGATGGGGTTCCGCACACGGGACAGGAAATCTACGTGGGCGTGGTCCAGTTCGCGGGTCCGCTCGCCGATCCAGAGGAAGTGGGCGGACGTGTCGTACGGGAAGCCCGTCCGGGAGTCGATCCGGGTGAGGGCACGCTCGTAGTCCAGCAGCAGTGCCTCGTGGCTGGCGAAAAATTCAACGCGCTTCAGCGCTTCGAAGTCAGCCCCGCAGGATGCCATGAACTTGATGGCCCTGTCGATGTCCCGTGCCAGGGATTCGTAGCGGGCGTGGGCCGGGTTCTCCGTAAAGCCCTTGTTCCACTGGTGCACCGAGCGCAGGTCCGCGAACCCGCCCTGGGTGAAGGCCCGGATGAGGTTCAGGGTGGAAGCAGAGGTATGGTACGCCCGCAGCATGCGCGCGGCGTCGTGGCCGCGGGACTCGGGGGTGAAGTCGTAGCCGTTGACGATGTCGCCGCGGTAGGCGGGGAGCGTCACGCCGTCGCGGGTTTCGTCGTTGGACGAGCGCGGCTTGGCAAACTGCCCGGCCATCCGGCCCATCTTGATGACGGGCATGGCCGCGCCGTAGGTCAGGACCACGGCCATCTGGAGGATGGTTTTGACGCGGGCGCTGATCTTGTCCGCAGTGGCTGCTTCGAAGGTCTCCGCGCAGTCGCCGCCCTGGAGCAGGAACGCCTTGCCCTGGGCAGCGGCTGCCAGCCGTTCCCGCAGGACGTCAACCTCGCCGGCGAACACCAGCGGAGGAAGGACGGAGAGTTCCTTCACCGAGGCATCAAACACCTCCCGGTCCTGCCAGCTGGGCTGCTGGGAGATGGGAAGGTCCCGCCAGTTATCGAGTCCGGGATAGTTGGCCGCACCGCTCTGGGCGGTACTGGACAGCGAGAAGGCAGGTTTTGCAGATAGCTCAGTCACTATCTAAGACTAACGGCAGCGCAGGCCCGCCGGACACCGCACCCGTCACGCGTCCTGGACAGGCCGTCACAGACCCTGCCCTGGACTCCGCCGGTGCCCTGCGGGGCGAACCAGGGAGACGCGCGGCGTGCTCAGATGGCGGCGGCAGCACCGCCGTCGTCCTGCCGCTTGCCTTCCTCCGGCACCTGGCCCCCGGCCGCGCCTTTGCCGGGCACGCCCTGGCCTTGCCCGCCGGGCACCGGGGGCGCGGGCGGCTCTGCGGCCACAACAGGATCGGCGGGCTTGCCTGCCAGACGCAGCTTCACCACAGCGGCATACTCGTCCACGTATTCCTGCCCTGAGAGCCGCATCAGCTCGAACATGATCTGGTCCGTCACCTGCCTCTGGACAACGCGGTCATCGGCCTGGTCCCGGTACTTGGCGAAGTCCAGTGGTTCGCCGAAGATCATCCCGATCCTGCGGATGTTCGGGAGCCGCTTTCCGATCGGCTGCACCTTGTCCGTGCCGATCATGGCCACCGGAATCACAGGCACCCCGGCTTTGAGCGCCAGCCGGGCCACGCCCACCTTTCCCCGGTAGAGGCGCGCATCGGGACTGCGGGTGCCTTCGGGGTAGATGCCCAGCAGCCCGCCGTGCGAAAGCACCTCCATCCCGGCGGTCAGCGATGCCTCAGATGCGGCACCGCCGGACCGGTCCATGGGCAGCTGGTTGGTAAGCCGGAAGAACATAGCGGTCAGCCTGCCCTTGATCCCAGTGCCGGTGAAGTACTCGGACTTGGCCAGGAACACCACGGGCCGGCGGACCATCAGCGGCATAAAAATCGAATCGGAAAACGAGAGGTGGTTCGACGCAATAATTGCTGCGCCCTCGGCCGGAATGTTATCCAGTCCCTTTACCCAGGGACGGAAAAGCAGCTTCAGCACCGGACCGAGGAAGATCCTTTTCATCACCCAATAGAACACGTGCGAAACCCCTCCGGAAGGCAGCTTTCACGCCCGGCATCGGGCCTGGTCAGCAGTTCAATGAAACCCTACTCTAGTGAGATTTGCCCGGAACAGTGACACGATGGACTCATGAGCGAAAGCAGCATCCCGTCAGGTCCTGCCGCTTTCAGCTATCCGGGCCATGGAGCCAACGCAAGGATTGGCATCGCCATCTGCCATGGCTTCACCGGCAGCCCGCTAAGCGTCCTCCCGTGGGCGCAGCATCTGGCCTCCGAGGGCTATGCGGTGACCGTTCCCCTGCTGCCCGGCCACGGCACGGACTGGCGGCAGCTTGCCGGGACCCGGTGGAACGATTGGTACAGCAGCTTCGAAACCGCCTACCTCGACCTTGCCGAACGCACCGAAACCTGTTTTGTTGCCGGTCTGTCCATGGGCGGAGCCATCGCCCTGCTCACCGCCTCCCGGCACCCCGTGGCCGGAATTTCGGTGGTCAACCCCGGCCTGAGCTTCTACGACCGGCGGGTCCGCGTCATTGGCGTCCTCAAATATTTCCAGAAAACCACTGTGCCCATCCAGGAGGAGCAGGCAACGGCCGTTGTTACCGAGGATGGGGACTATTCGCGCACGCCCCTCTCCGCTGTCCACGAATTGAAGAAATTGTTCGGTGCGGCCATCCGCGGCCTGACCCGCATCACAGCGCCGGTGCAGGTGTTCAAGTCCGATACGGACACGGTGGTGCCGCCCACCTCGCTGGCCGTGCTGCGGCACCGCCTGGGCTCCCGCCTCACTGAGGTAGTGGGCCTTGCCAGCAGCGGCCACGTAGCTACGCTGGATGTGGACGCGCCGGAGATCTTCACGAAATCCAGCGCCTTTTTCCAAACCCACGCCCGTCAAAGCACGTCAATGGAGACCCCATGACCTCCAGTCCGGACCATAGCCCTTTCAGCAGTCCGTTCAGCGGCGACGGTCCCAGGATCGGCGTGGTCCTCTCGCACGGGTTCACCGGAAGTCCCCATGGCCTGCGCTCCTGGGCGCACGCCTTCGCCGCCGCAGGTTTTGCCGTCCGGATGCCCCTGCTCCCCGGGCACGGCACCAGCTGGCAGGAACTGGCGCGGACCCGGTGGCAGCAGTGGCACGGCGTCCTCGACGACGCTTACCTGGAGCTGGACGCGGACTGCGACTACGTCTTCTCCGCCGGGCTGAGCATGGGCGGAGCACTCGCCCTGCGCATCGCCGCTACCCGCCCGGTGGCCGGAGTGCTCCTGGTGAACCCGGGGCTGGTGATCGACGATCCCCGGGCGCCGCTTGCCGGGATCCTCAAGCTGGTCATGAAAAGCACGCCGGCCATCGCGAACGACATCCTCAAGGGAGGCATGGACGAGGGAGCATATCCCCGCACCCCCGTAGCCGCCGCCCACGAGCTGAACAAGATGTTCAAGGACACCATCCGGATCCTGCCCAGGGTTACGGCGCCCGTCCGCGTCTACCGCTCCACCACCGACCACGTAGTGTCCGACACCAGCATCGTGGCACTCCGGCGCGGCCTCACCCACGCTCCCCTTGAGCTTATCCGGCTGGAAAACAGCTACCATGTGGCCACTATGGACAACGATGCGGAGCAGATTTTCCAGGGTTCCGTGGACTTTATCCGCAGCATGGTCCCCGCCGCCGATCCTGCATCCGCCGTGCCCGCCCCGTCCGCCCAGGAGGCCTCCCATGAACAGGCCTGATCCCGGATCACCGGACCAGGGCGCCAACCAGGATGACGCCGTCTGGCTTGACCTGGTGGCCCGGCTTGAAGGGAAGTCCACGGCCGAACCAGCCCAACCCGGCGAAACTGCAACAGGGCAGTCCCCCGGCACGCCGGCCGTTGCGGGAGGGGCACCGACCTTCCGGGACTTCGATCCCCTGGGCCTTGCCGGAGCCGCGCCCGCCGAACTGTCTGCCGCCGAACGCCAGGAAGCCTCCACCGGCAGCCGGGACACCGATGCCCCCTCCGGCAGTGCGGGCGGGCCGCGTGACTACGACGCGCTTGAGGATGGGGGCGAGTTCGTCCCCGAGGAGCCACCGAGCCTGGCCGGAACCGACCCGCTGACCATGCTGGCATGGCTTGCAGCATTGGGCGGGCCCATAGCGCTGTTGTTGTCGGCCATGTTCTGGCGCTCGGCGCCGCTGCTGGCCATCGTGGGCATCGTTGCGGTGTTTGTCCTCGGAACCGTGTACCTGATCATGAAGCTTCCGCAGGAAAAAGACGACAACGACGACGGCGCCCGGGTTTAGCCCCGGTCGTTGCGTTACTTCAGCCGCGCAGCCTGCTGCTGACCCTGGAGAGGTCCGCCGCGCCGATGAGGCCGGCGTTTGGTCCAAGTGCGGCCAACTCGATTCCGGCGGCAGGCCGGAAGCCCCTGCCGGTCAGGTTCCGCGCGAATGCCTTCCGGGCAGGTTCCACGAGGAGGTCTCCGGCCGAACACAGGCCGCCGCCAATAACGAACAGGCCGGGATCCAGTGCCGCCGCCAGGTTGGCAAGCCCCAGCCCCAGCCACTCGCCCACCTCATCCAGAAGTTCACGCGAAGCGGCATCCCCGGCGAGGGCAAGTTCGGTGACGACGGCACCGGTAATCGTTTCGGAATGTCCGCCCACGGCTGCCAGGAGTTCCTGGGCCACCGGACCGTTCGCCCGCGCCAGGATCCGGGCCTCCCTGCCCAGCGCGTTTCCGGAGGCGTACTGTTCCCAGCACCCCCGGTTGCCGCACTCGCACCGGTGCCCGCCGGGCATGATGATCTGGTGGCCGAACTCGCCGGCCACACCAAACCTGCCCCGCTCCACGCGGCCGTCCATCACCATGGCGCCACCGATTCCGGTGCCCAGGGTGATGCACACCAGCCGGTCTTCACCCTGCCCGGCACCAAAGCGCCATTCCGCCCAGGCCGCGGCATCGGCGTCGTTCGCGAGCAGGACCGGACGGCGTAACAGTTTTTGGAGATTGTCACGCAACGGCTCGTTCCGCCAGGCCAGGTGCGGACTGAAAAGCACAGTTCCGCCGTCGAGATCCATCCAGCCGGCCGCACCGATTCCCACGGACCAGATCCGGTGCCCGCGGCCCAGTTCTTCGACGAGCTCGACAATGACGCTTTCCACCGCCCGGGGATCCGTCCCGGGCGTTGAACGGCGTGCCTCGCTGAGGATCCTGCCCTCGGCGTCCACCACGCCCGCAGCCACCTTGGTACCGCCAATGTCGATGCCGATGGCCAGGCCCCGCCGCCCCAGCCGCAGGTGCTCGCGGAAGCTCTCGCCGTGCCGCATCCTTGCCCCGCCGCGGGCCGGCCGCTGCCTCCAGGGAACGGGTCGTCGCAGGGGGCCGGCCTGTTCGCCGGGAGGCGGTGCATACATAGTCAACCATTCTAGGCCGGTGGCCTCGCGGGCAGGCGGGTGCCGGGCCAGCATGTTCCGGTCAGCAGGTTGGAGCCGGCGGCATTGACGACAAAGTTACCGACGAGTAACTTAGAATCCTGCATGGCCCGGCAGAGGCGTATTAGTCTTTAGGCATACCCTGCCCGGGTCTTCGGATATCAAAGGAGCTATAGTGCGCGAATTCAGTGTTCCGCCTCTTGTTGTTGTCCCACCGGAAACCAACATCACGGACCTGGTACTGCGGCAGGCCGCCAAGCCCAGCAACCCTTCACTGTTTTCGCGACTGGACTCCGCCGGATCCTGGCAGGACATTTCCGCCACGGACTTCCTCACCGACGTCACCGCCCTCGCCAAGGGCCTGATGGCCAGCGGCGTAGCCGCCGGGGACCGGGTGGG
This sequence comes from Pseudarthrobacter sp. B4EP4b, assembly GCF_006680095.1. Lineage (NCBI taxonomy): Bacteria > Bacillati > Actinomycetota > Actinomycetes > Micrococcales > Micrococcaceae > Pseudarthrobacter > Pseudarthrobacter sp. B4EP4b. Next base: position 43,380 of record NZ_VHIJ01000011.1, read on the forward strand.
GATTATGTCCCGGACGCGGTACGAGTGGGCGTTGGTGGACTTCGCCATCTGGTTTGCCGGCGCCGTTTCGGTACCTATCTATGAGACCTCCTCCCCCTCGCAGGTCGCCTGGAACCTCGGTGACTCCGGCGCGGTGGCAGCCTTCGGCGAAGCCGCCCACCACGAGGATGTGATCCGCCAGGCCGTCAATGCCGAGGGACTCACGTCCCTCCAGCACGTGTGGCAACTGGAAGGCCACGGCCTCGACCCGCTCCGTGAGGCCGGCCGGGATGTCAGCGACGCGGACCTGGAAGCGCGCCGCGCCTCCGCCGGCCTGGCCGACGTCGCCACCCTCATTTACACCTCGGGCACCACCGGCCGCCCCAAAGGCTGCGAACTCACGCACGGGAACTTCGTGGAACTCTCGGAGAACGCGCTGGCCATCATCGGCGAGATCGTCCACGAAAACGCCAAAACCATCATGTTCCTGCCGCTGGCGCACGTGTTCGCCCGTTTCATCTCCGTCCTGGCCATGGCAGCCGGAACCACGGTGGCCCATACCCCGGACATCAAGAACCTCCTTTCGGACCTGCAGAGCTACGAGCCCACGTTCATACTGGCCGTGCCGCGGGTGTTCGAAAAGGTGTACAACTCGGCGCTGACCAAGGCGGAGGACGGCGGCAAGGGAGCCATCTTCCACCGGGCCGCCGAGACTGCCATCGCCTTCTCCAAGGCACGCCAGAACGGGCGGGTGGGCCTGGGCCTGAAGCTGCGCCACGCCCTCTTCGACAAGCTGGTGTACGGCAAACTGCGGGCTGCGATGGGCGGCCACGTTGCCCACGCGGTATCCGGC
>NZ_VHIJ01000110.1:0-240 GCF_006680095.1 Pseudarthrobacter sp. B4EP4b
GGCTTATCCCAGAGTTAAGGGCAGGTTACTCACGTGTTACTCACCCGTTCGCCACTAATCCCCGGTGCAAGCACCGGATCATCGTTCGACTTGCATGTGTTAAGCACGCCGCCAGCGTTCATCCTGAGCCAGGATCAAACTCTCCGTTGAAGTAAAACAAAAACGAAACACAACCAGGCACCACGGGAAAACGCGGAAACCCGACTGCAAAAATTTGAAACCAGCTGTAAAAACCAGACC
>NZ_VHIJ01000111.1:0-379 GCF_006680095.1 Pseudarthrobacter sp. B4EP4b
CAGGAAAGGACTGTTCTGCCACATGTGCCACAGCGCGTTGTCCGTGCCGCGGACGAAGACCTCCAGCCGGCCGTCGGCGTTGTTCCCCACGGTGATGTTGGACGTGAGGATGCCGCCGAGGGACGCCCAGCCGGACCAGCCGCTGTTGGGGGCCGTTTGCCACATGTGCCACAGGGCGTTGTCGGTGCCGCGGACGAAGGCCTCGAGGCGGCCGCTCGCGTTCCTGCCTACGGCGATATCGGAGGTGAGGATGCCGCCCAGGGAAGCCCAGCCGGACCAGCCGCTGTTGGGTGCTGTCTGCCACTTGTGCCAGAGGGCGTTGTCCGTGCCGCGGACGAAGACCTCGAGCCGGCCGTCGGCGTTGCTGCCGGTGGTGATG
>NZ_VHIJ01000112.1:0-256 GCF_006680095.1 Pseudarthrobacter sp. B4EP4b
GGTTGGTGGTGGATTTGCGGGGGTGGCGAGGGGGGTGTATTGTTTTCTGAGTCGCCGCCGCTGATGCGGAAAGATTGCGGCCAATCCCCTGACAAACAGCCTGAAAATGGTTCGCCTGCTGGCGTGCCGGATTTTGGGTAGGGGCGGTTGCGGGAAGTGCTGGTCGCGGAAACGCTGATTTGCAAAGCTTCCTGGGATCGGGTAAGTTTGAAAAGTTGCTCCGGAGCGATCCATGACTGGTTGTTGTTGTGGTGGT
>NZ_VHIJ01000113.1:0-425 GCF_006680095.1 Pseudarthrobacter sp. B4EP4b
GTGGGTGCCGAGGATGGCGGGGATGATGTCGGCGTCGCAGGCGATTTTTCGTAGGGTGGCGGCGGCGACGGGTCCGGTGAAGACGAAATTCCCGGTGCCGGTGCCGGTCCCGGTGCGGGTGCTGGTACTGGTCCGGGCGTCGGTGCGGGTGCTGCGGGTTTCGCTGTTGTTGGGGTTTGTGCCGTCCTCGGTGCCGTTGCCCGCGTGTTTGGCGGTGGTGCTGGCTGCGGCCCCGGTGCTGCTCTGGTGGTGGGAGAGGAGGTCTTGGTAGTTGATGGTGGCGATGATGTGGGGGCGGTTGCCGCCGGTGGCGGGCAGGGCGTTGGTGGCCAGTGCTATTTTGGCGGCGCCGACGAGGCCCTCGAGTAGTTTTTGCGGCCGGGTGCGCCGGTCCAGGTCCGGGCCGGCGGTGTTCTCGTTCCACA
>NZ_VHIJ01000113.1:988-1182 GCF_006680095.1 Pseudarthrobacter sp. B4EP4b
CGAGTAGTTTTTGCGGCCGGGTGCGCCGGTCCAGGTCCGGGCCGGCGGTGTTCTCGTTCCACATGTTGCTGTCTGCGGTGCCGTCACCGTTGGTCCCTGTGGCCGCTGCCGTGCCAGTGCCAGTGCCAGTGCCGGTGGCGGTGGTCCCTGAGGTGCCTGCAGGGATCGGACCGGTGGGGGTTGTGGTGGTGCGG
>NZ_VHIJ01000114.1:0-233 GCF_006680095.1 Pseudarthrobacter sp. B4EP4b
CCCCAGGTCTCAGCATCCGAGGACGTGACTTCACCGTTGGCATCAACCCCGGTCACCGTCACCACACCGGACTTCGGATCCGCCGTGTAAACCCGGTCATCGGCCCCCACCGCCGACACCGTACCCTCCGAACCCACCAGCACCGGCTCGGTGGCCTCCTCATCAAAACCATTCACCGTCGACGGCGACACCGCCCACACCTTGCCCGACGCAGCATCCGTCACCGAAATCAC
>NZ_VHIJ01000115.1:0-415 GCF_006680095.1 Pseudarthrobacter sp. B4EP4b
CGAGCGGACCTACGCGGAGATGTCCGCGGTCGAGGAAATCGCCGGGGTCCTGACCATCAGCTCTCCCGCCGCCGGGGCACTCATCACCCAATCCCGGCAGCTGACCGCCCTGCCACCAGCTATGGACGCCCTCTCCGCCGGGGCCATCTCCTGGCAGCACGCCAAAATCATCGCCGACGAAACCGAAGGCCTCAGCCCCACCGGAGCGGCCGCCCTCGTCACCCACGCCCTGAACCCCAACCCGGCCCGTGGAGCCGCCGCCGGCGAGCTCGTCCCGTCACGCTTCCGGACCAGGGTCCGGAACTGGCGCGAACGCCACCACCCCGAATCCCTGGAGAAACGCCACGCCAAATGCGCCGCGGACCGGAGGATGGAATACACCCCGGACCGCGACGGCATGGCCTGGGTTTCCCTC
>NZ_VHIJ01000116.1:0-303 GCF_006680095.1 Pseudarthrobacter sp. B4EP4b
CCTTGCGGGCGAGCATGGCGGTGACGTGCTGATTTCGCCTGCCTCGCCCGCTGCTCCTGTACCCCCACCAGCCCCCGGACCTATGCCCGCCAGAATTGTCAGACCCCCATTAGAAGATGTTTGTATGGGAAACGGCACGGGAACGGCGGCAGCGATGGAAGGCATTCATGCCTCCACTGCCCGGCTTGATGCCCTGTTCCTCGAAGATCAGCGGCTGGAAGCTGAGACCGTTGCCGGCGCCGCTGCTTGTGGCGGAGCTGTTGTGGATGTGCTGCAGCGTCGCTATGAGATCCGGCTCGAGCG
>NZ_VHIJ01000117.1:0-237 GCF_006680095.1 Pseudarthrobacter sp. B4EP4b
CGCTGCTTGTGGCGGAGCTGTTGTGGATGTGCTGCAGCGTCGCTATGAGATCCGGCTCGAGCGGATGGCGGTAACGAAGCAGCTCGAAGCCCAGATCGCCGCGGTGAAGGCCCGGGACGCCGCCGAAGCTATTGAAATCCAGCACGCAATTATCCCGCCGGAAGCACCGGTGCGCGAGCGGACCTACGCGGAGATGTCCGCGGTCGAGGAAATCGCCGGGGTCCTGACCATCAGCTC
>NZ_VHIJ01000118.1:0-284 GCF_006680095.1 Pseudarthrobacter sp. B4EP4b
GGGTAGCTCTCGTCCACCATGGCCCGGAGCCTGCGGAGGAATTCGTGGGTGGCGGGCAGGGTCTCGCAGTTGGTGCCGTCCTCCTCAAAGAGATACGGGATGGCGTCGGCACGGAGCCCGTCGATGCCCTGGTCCAGCCAGAACCGCACCACGTCGAACAGGGCCTCGATCACCTTGGGGTTCTCGAAGTTCAGATCGGGCTGGAGGCTGAAGAACCGGTGCCAGAAAAACTGCCGCCGGATGGGGTCGAACGTCCAGTTCGATTCCTCGGTGTCCACAAAAAT
>NZ_VHIJ01000119.1:0-240 GCF_006680095.1 Pseudarthrobacter sp. B4EP4b
TTATGGTGAGCCTGGCCGGCGTCGGCGAAGTACAGGCCGAACATTTCAGCCTCGCCGCCAGGGGCGGTGCAGCGGGCCGACGGCGTGCCGCGGACCAGGTCGCCGCCCAGGCTCACCATAACGTGCTTGAGCNTGGCGTCGCGGCCGATCTTTGCCTGCTGGGAGGAGGCGTGGACGGCGGCGTCGTTCCATTCCTGGAGCGTGATGACCGTCAGGCTGGCGCCGTCTTCGACGATGATC
>NZ_VHIJ01000012.1:0-90616 GCF_006680095.1 Pseudarthrobacter sp. B4EP4b
GGGCAGGGGAGGGGCGGCGGGCAGCCGGCCCGGTTGTTGCTAAGTCTGCGGTGGCTGCTGGTCAGCAGCGGCGGTTCTGTTACCGGCGGCGGCACTTTATCGCGTCCGACGCCGGTGCCGGCTGGTCAGGGGAGCGTGAGGATCTCGGCGCCGGTATCCGTGACCAGCAGGGTGTGCTCAAACTGGGCGGTGCGCTTGCGGTCCTTGGTCACCACTGTCCAGTCATCGGCCCACATGTCCCATTCCACCGTCCCCAGCGTGAGCATCGGTTCAATGGTGAACACCATGCCGGCTTCGATGACGGTGTTGTAGGCGGGGGCGGCATCGTAGTGCGGGATGATCAGCCCGGTGTGGAACGCTTCGCCAACGCCGTGACCGGTGAAGTCCCGGACCACGCCGTAGCTGAAACGCTTGGCGTAGGACTGGATGGCGCGGCCGATCACGTTGATCTCCCGCCCCGGGGCAACCGCCCTGATGGCCCGGTTCAGGGATTCCTGCGTCCGTTCCACCAGGAGACGCGATTCCTCGTCAACATCGCCCACCAGGAAGGTGTAGTTGGTGTCCCCGTGGACGCCGCCGATAAAGGCGGTGATATCGATATTGATGATGTCGCCGTCCTGGACCACTGTGCTGTCCGGAATCCCGTGACAGATGACCTCGTTCACGGACGAGCACAGGGACTTCGGGAATCCCCGGTACCCGAGGGTGGAGGGATAGGCGTGGTGGTCAAGGAGGAACTCGTGGCCCACCTTGTCCAGGTGGTCCGTGGTGACGCCGGGTTCGATGTGCTTGCCCACCTCGACGATCGCCTGTGCGGCGATTTTGGCGGCCACCCGGATCTTCTCGATGGTCTCTGCGGACTTGACCTCCGAGCCGGTGAATTTGGCGGGCGCCGGCTTGCCGACATACTCCGGCCGGGGGATGGACGCCGGTACTGGACGCTGCGGGCCCACGGTTCCCGGGGTGAGGGTGCCGATGGGTGCAGTGGAGGCAAGGGAAGGCATAGATTGATCATATAAGGCACCACAGAAGGCCTAACAACCGGGAGCCGCGTCCGTGCCGCGTAAGAATTTAAGTTACGCGCGTCACGTAAGCAGCTTCCTGCCGGCGGAACGGGGAAGAGCGATGACCGAGTACTGGTACAACATCAAGACCCACGAGGTGGAGGAGGACCGGCTTTCGGACTGGAGCCAGCTGATCGGACCCTACAAAACCAGGGAAGAGGCCGAGCACGCACTTGAAAAGGTCCGCGCGCGCAATGAGGCGTGGGACAAGCAGGACGACGACGACTGAGGGCTTTGCCGGGCAGGGCGTCTTGGCGGCACTACTCCGCGGACTGCCTCGGCCGCGGGCGGCCTCACCTTGACGTCCGCTTCCGCAGTACCCCCAAGACACCATCAAGGCGCCCCGACGGTTGCTGGCTGCCGGCCCCGTGTCAGTAGGCGCCGCCGGGCTTAGAAGGTGTGTTCCGGGCCGGGGAACTGGCCTGACCGTACGTCCTCACCGTACGCAGTGGCTGCATCAAGCAGCGTGGTGCGCAGGTCCGCGTACTGCTTGACGAATTTGGCCATCCTGCCGCCCCGGAGGCCGGCCATGTCCTGCCACACGAGCACCTGGCCGGTGGTTTCCTTACCGGCGCCGATGCCAACGGTGGGAACCGTGACGGCCGCGTCCACCGCCGCCGCAGTCTCGGCGGGAACCATTTCCATCAGGACGCTGAAGGCGCCCGCCTCAGCCAGCGCGACGGCGTCGTCAATCAACCTTTGGGCATCGTCGCCGCGGCCCTGCACCCGGTACCCGCCCAGCGCGTGCTCGCTTTGCGGCGTGAAGCCGATGTGGGCCATAACGGGAATCCCGGCCTGCACCATGGCCCGGACAGTAGGGGCGTAATACTTGCCGCCCTCGATCTTGACCGCGTGCGCGAGGCCCTCCTTCAGGAACCGCACACCAGCGGCGACAGCCTGCTCCGGCGAGACCTCGTAGCTGCCGAACGGCAGGTCGGCCACCACCAGCGCGCGCTTGGCCGAACGCGCCACAGCCCGGCACAAGGGAAGCAGTTCGTCCACAGTCACCGGAAGGCTGGTTTCGTTGCCGAAGACATTGTTTGAGGCCGAGTCCCCCACGAGGAGCACCTCGATGCCGGCGGCATCGAAGATCTCTGCCGTGTACTGCTCATAGGCGGTCAGCATGGCAAACTTCGTGCCGGCATCCTTGGCCTGCTGGAGGTGGTGGATCCGGACCTTTGCCGGTTTCCGCGCGGAGGCAGCCGCGCCGCCCTGGGCAGGTCCGCTGCCATAGGGGGCGGGAACGTCTGCGGGCACGCTGGAATCGGAGCTGTTGCTTGAGGCCATGGCATGAGCGTAGTGCCGCACCTGCCGTCCTAGCTACCGGTTGAGGGCACCGCCCAGGTGATTCGCGTCATATGGGCGGGGGAGCCTGGCCGCGATGCCGGTGGTGTGGCCCGTGCGCGTCAGGGGTTCCGGTGTGTTAATGCTGTGTTACGCGCCCCGCCGTCTCCAGCATCGCCGCCAATTGCTTAGTACAGTGTTGGTGAACTGCTTTCCGGCTTCCTCCTCTGCGGACCGGGGCATGGACGTTGACCGACAGAAGAGGCCATCATGGACCGCCAGCAAGAGTTTGTCCTGCGCACTATCGAAGAGCGCGACGTACGTTTCGTGCGCCTGTGGTTCACCGACGTCGTGGGTTCACTCAAGTCCGTGGCCCTGGCGCCCGCCGAAGTTGAGGGCGCCTTCGAGGAAGGCCTCGGCTTCGATGGTTCAGCCATTGAAGGGCTCGCCCGCGTTTTCGAATCCGACATGCTGGCACAGCCGGACCCCTCCACCTTCCAGATCCTGCCGTGGCGCGGCGAAACCGAGCAGACCTCGCGCATGTTCTGCGACATCCTCACCCCCGACGGCGAGCCCTCCGCCGCCGATCCCCGCAACGTCCTCAAGCGCACCCTGGCCAAAGCGGCGGACATGGGGTTCACCTGCTACACCCACCCCGAGATCGAGTTCTACCTCCTCAAATCGCAGGAGCCGGGACCGGACGGGGCTCCCGTGCCCGTCGATGAGGGCGGCTACTTTGACCACGTACCGGGCGGCGTAGCGCAGGATTTCCGCCGGACCGCCGTGACCATGCTGGAATCCGTGGGAATCTCCGTCGAGTTCAGCCACCACGAGGCCGGGCCGGGCCAAAACGAAATCGACCTCCGGTACGCCGATGCGCTGCAAACCGCGGACAACATCATGACGTTCCGCACCGTGATCAAGGAAGTGGCGCTCCAGCAGGGCACCTACGCCACCTTTATGCCCAAGCCCTTCACCGCGCACCCCGGCTCCGGCATGCACACGCACTTCTCCCTGTTCGAGGGCGACACCAACGCCTTCTACGAGGCCGGCGCGGAGTTCCAGCTGTCCAAGACCGCCCGCCAGTTCATTGCCGGCATCCTCAAGCACGCCCCTGAATTCACGGCCGTCACCAACCAGTTCGTGAACTCCTACAAGCGCCTCTGGGGCGGCGGCGAGGCCCCGAGCTACCTGAGCTGGGGACACAACAACCGTTCCGCGCTGGTCCGCGTTCCGCTGTACAAGCCGGGCAAGGGCCAGTCCGCGCGGATCGAATACCGCGGCATCGATTCAGCAGCCAACCCCTACCTTGCCTACGCCGTCCTGCTGGGCGCAGGCCTCAAGGGCATCGAAGAGGGCTACGACCTGCCGGCCGCTGCCGAGGACGACGTCTGGTCGCTGAGTTCGGCCGAACGCCGCGCCATGGGCCATGACCCCCTTCCCGCGAGCCTGCATGACGCCATCAGGTCCATGGAGGATTCGGAGCTGATGCCGCAGATCCTGGGCGAGCAGGTCTTCGAACACTTCCTGCGCAACAAGCGCGCCGAGTGGCAGGACTACCGTCTCCAGGTCACGCCCTACGAACTGCAGCGCAACCTGGGCATCCTCTAGGGAGCGGTGGTGAGCCTCGCACGGCGCCTGATCTCCGCCGGCTTCAGCGATCTCGAAAAGGGCGAGCGGTTCCTCGCTGCCCGCGAGCTCGAAGGACTGGACGAAGACAGGCTCTTTGCCGGGCTCCAGATGGCTGCCAGCCCGGATACAGCCCTGCAGTCCCTGGTCCGCCTGATCGAAAAGCATCCGGCCCTGCGGGAGCTTGCGGCCGCCGACCCCGAGACCAGCGAGCCGCTGTACCGCGTCCTGGGAGCGTCCGAGGCGCTGGGGGAGTTCCTGATCCGCCACCCTGAACACCTGTCCGCCTTTGAAGTGCGGCCCAGCCCTGAACCCCAGCCGGCCGATCCGCAGGAGCTTCGCGCCACCCTGTTGCAGTCCGTGGGCGCCGATCCCCGGGCCGCGCGGCCGGTGGCAGCAACCACCGGAACCGACGCCTACGCGGCCCTTCGGACGGCCTACCGCAGGGGCGTTGTGGACCTGGCAGTCAAAGACCTGTGCGCCGCGGACCCGCTGGACTTCATGCCGTCGGTGGGCGGGGAGCTCGCAGATCTCGCGGGCGCCGCCATCGAGGCCGCCCTTGCCGTCTCGCGTGCCGAAGCGGCCGGCCAGTTCAGCGCCGCGGACGTGGCCGACGTCGGCCTGGCTGTTATTGGCATGGGCAAATGCGGGGCCCGCGAGCTGAACTACATTTCCGACGTCGATGTGATCTATGTGGTGGAGCCGGGCAGCCTGGACGACGCTGCCGCTGCCACCATCGGCACGGCCCTGGCCAGCGGGATCTCCCGGGCCATCTCATCGGTGGCCCGCGAACCCGGGCTCTGGGAGGTGGACGCGAACCTGCGGCCTGAGGGTAAATCCGGGCCCCTGGTCCGGACCCTGGCCTCACACCAGACGTACTATGCGCGGTGGGCGGAGAGTTGGGAGTTCCAGGCACTGCTCAAAGCACGCACCATCGCCGGTGACGCCGCCCTTGGCCAACTGTACGAAGAGGCCATCACGCCGCTGATCTGGAGTTCGGCCAGCCGCGACGGCTTTGTCGAATCAGTCCAGGCCATGCGCCGCCGCGTCACCGAACACATCCCGCCTGCGGAGGAACAGCGGCAGATCAAACTGGGCCGCGGCGGACTGCGGGACGTTGAATTCACCGTCCAGCTGCTCCAGCTGGTGCACGGCAAATCCGATGAATCGCTCCGCCGGCGCGACACTACGTCCGCCATTGCCGCCTTATCCGCAGGCGGCTACATTGGGCGTGCCGATGCTGCAGCCTTCGACAACGCCTACCGGTACCTGCGGCTCCTGGAGCACCGCATCCAGCTTTTCCAGCTGCGCAGGACCCACCTCATGCCGGTGGGGGAACCGGCACTGCGTGCACTGGCCAAGGCAGTGCTCGGCCCGTTTTCCAACGAACGCCCGCACCCGGACGCCCTGCTCGCTGCCTGGCAGAAGACCAAGCGCTCGGTGCGTGAGCTGCATGAACGGATCTTTTACCGGCCCCTGCTCAACACCGCCGCCAAGCTCAGCAGCGAGGACGCCAAGCTGACGCCCGAGGCCGCCGAGGGCCGGCTCGCCGCCCTCGGTTACCGGGACCCGAAGGGTGCCATGCGCCATATCGAGGCCCTCACGGCGGGCGTGAGCCGGCGGGCCGCACTGCAGCGGCAGTTGCTGCCCATCCTGCTGGACTGGCTGGCCGAAGGCGTGGATCCCGACGGCGGCCTCCTCGCCTTCCGCCGGGTCAGCGAAGCCCTGGGCACCACCCACTGGTACCTGGGCATGCTCCGGGACTCCAAGGCCGCCGCGGAGCGGTTGTGCCATGTGCTGGCCAACTCGCGGCTCATCGCCGACCTGCTGGAAGTGTCCCCGGAATCGGTAGCCTGGCTTGGCCATGACAAGGACCTAGTGCCGGTCACCTTTGAGGCACAGTGGCAGGAGATCACCTCCAAGATGTCCCGCCATGCAGATCCGGAAAGTGCCATGCGGCTGATCCGGCTGATCAGGCGGCGCGAGACGCTGCGGGTCGCCATCGCCGACTCCGCCGGACTCCTGGACCAGGATCGTGTGGGAGCCGCCCTGGCGGACGCCGACAGGGCCGCGGTGCTGGGCGCACTGCGCGTGGCCGAAGGAATCGTCTCAGCCAAGGGGCCACTGAAAACCGCTGTCCTGGTGGTTGCCATGGGCCGGCAGGGCGGGCGCGAGATCGGCTACGGGTCCGACGCCGATGTGATGTACGTCCACCGCTCGTTGCCGGGCTTCTCCGAGGAAGAAGCGCAGGAGCAGGCCTCGCGGATCGTGTCCAAGGTCTCCAGCCTCCTCACCCAGCCGCTGAAGCCGGCCATCATGGCCGAACGGGTCCTCCAGGTGGACGCCGACCTGCGCCCCGAGGGCAAGAACGGTGCGATGGTGCGCTCCCTGGATTCCTACGCCGAGTACTACCGCCGCTGGTCCCTGATCTGGGAGGCCCAGGCCCTGCTGCGTGCCAGGCCCATGGCCGGCGACGACTCCCTGGCTGCGGACTTCCTCGAACTCATCGATCCCATCCGCTACCCGGAGTCTGTATCCGAGCATGACGTACGCGAAATCAGGCGGATCAAAGCACGGGTGGAGTCCGAACGCCTGCCCCGCGGAGCGGATCCGGCCCGGCACCTCAAGCTGGGCCGCGGCGGGCTCAGCGACGTCGAATGGCTGGTCCAGTTGCTGCAGCTGCAGCATGCGGGCAAACACCCGCAGCTGCGCACCACTTCAACCGTGGGTGCGCTCCAGGAGGCAACCCAACTTGGCCTGCTGGCGGCCGACGATGCCGACCTCCTGGCGGCTGCCTGGCGTTTGGCCAGCCGGATCAGGTCCGCCAACGTCATCTGGAGCGGCAAGGCCTCGGACCTGCTGCCGTCTTCGCGGCGCGACCTGGAAGCCGTGGCACGCTGGTGCGGTTACGAACCAGGCCAGGCCGCGGCCCTGGAGGAGGACTACCTGCGGGTCAGCCGGAGGGCCCGTGCCGTCTTCGAACGGGTCTTCTACGGCCAGTAACCGTGAACCGCCCATAGTGCGCGGCTGACAGTTGTCAGGGCCCGGTGTTACGTTGAGCCCATGGCTAACCAACTCTTCCTCAACCTGCCCGTCCAGGACCTCAAGCGCTCGGTGGACTTCTTCAGTTCCCTCGGCTTCACCTTCAACCAGGACTTCACCGACGAGAACGCCACCTGCATGGTGGTCAACGAGAACGCGTACGTGATGCTGCTCGTACAGGACTATTTCAAGACCTTCACCAGGAAGGACGTCGCGGACAACACGGGTTCAGCGGAAGCAATCATCGCCTACTCTGTGGACAGCCGGGAAGCCGTGGAAGAGGCAGTGCGCACCGCGCTGGCCAACGGCGGCTCCGTGTCCGAGGATCCCCACGACTACGGCTTTATGTACAACCACAGCTTCCAGGACCCTGACGGACACCTCTGGGAGGTCTTCTGGATGGATCCCGCAGGAGCGCCCGCCGAGGCCACCGCGGGCGGCGAATCCGCGGGCCAACAATCCTGAACGGAACGGGTGGGGGCGTCTGGCTGATTTCACTCCGGGATATCGACGACGACGCCCGGGCCATCCAGCTGGAAGCCGTGGCCGGACTCGAACTTTTGCCCGGGCAGGAGAAATTTGTTGGCGATCCGCTGCGGATGGCCCTGGCCGGCCTGGCTGAGGAGTCACGACGTCCGTACGTGATTGAAGCCAATGGGCAGGCCGTGGGGGTGCTCACGCTGCAGGCAGGGGCGGCCACGCTTGCCGGCTGGCCCGACGACCATTCCGCCTGGCTGCTGCGCGGCTTCCTCATCGACCGGCGGCAGCAGGGCAAAGGGTACGGTCCGCAGGGAGCGGCCGCCGCTGCGGCGGCCGCCGAGAAACTCAGCAGCCGGCAGCAGAGCCGGGAGGCCGGCGTCGTCCTCTCCGTCAACGAAGCCAATCCCGCGGGCCTGGCCGCCTACCGCCGTGCCGGATTCGAGGACCGCGGCCAGTACCTGGGCGGGTCCTCAGGCCCCCAACGAACCCTGTACCGGGCCTTTGCTGCGGTCCGCCGGCCGTAATCGGACCGCCCGGCGTTGCACTCGGTGCCGGATTGGCACATCATGTGGACTGGCAGTGTTCTTCAAACCTTGTTGGGGGGAAGGCTTCATTTAGTCTTCGTCTCGGGGGACATTCGCCAGGGGATCCGGCTCCCGGTCTCAGCACGTCTGGAGCCGGATCCCCACCTTATGGGGAGTTGCTCCCGGTTCCCGGGATACCGGGCGATCCGGCACTTCCACAGTGTTCCCCGGGCCCCTATGCTGGGGGCTACATACAGATAGCTCTGGGGGCTGCAAACATAGTTTGGGAAGCCATGAAGCAGATCAGGACCGCCGCGCCGGCTGTTGTTTTGTTGCTCGCAGCGTGTTCAGCGCCGGCGCCTGTGCAAGGCGGCCCGCCGGCTGGCGGGGCCGGCCCAAGCGCGGCTCAATCATCGGCCACGGCACCAGGCGCGACGCCGGCAGGACTCTACGGGCTCACTACGGCCTCGGGCGCCCATATTACTTTTACGTTGCCGGCACCTGCGACCGACCCTGCTGTAGCTGCAATCGAGGCCTACCGGGTCAAGGTCGGAGCAGCGCCTGTTTCATACCTCGTGGCGGACGTGGACAACCGCACCGGCACGGCACCAGTGAATCTGTACATGGTGAGCGCCTCCAGTCCGGAAGGGCGGCAAGCCACGTTCACCAGTGTCGCCGATGCGCTCCATAGCTGGGCACCCACGTTTAGTTACGACTACAAGTGGTCCATGGATGGCAAACGCCTGGACGAGGCACAAGGCGCCGGGTTGAAGCGTGAGGCTGATGAGTTGTACAACGCGGACATCAGTGATGTGGACATAGCGGAGCGCACTACTGTCATTCTCGCGTCAAGTGACGCCGACCTGCCCGCGGGGTTCAGCAGGGTGGCCGTACAACCATCAGTTACGGGCAGTGAAGAGGAAGCACAGCCGGTCCGTTGACCCTGCATCCTGCGCATGCGGGCCGGAAACCTTGGCGGATCCGGACAGCAGTAAGGCCGGCCCCAAGGGAAACCTTGAAGCCGGCCTTTCCTGTATAAAAGATCCTTGCGGACTGTTTGCGGGCTATGCCCGCGTCAGCCGCAGAGCCTGACTAGACGCCGTAGTAGAGCTCGAACTCGTAGGGGTTCGGGCGCAGGGACAGCGGGCGGATCTCGTTTTCGTACTTGTACTCGATCCAGGTGTCGATCAGGTCCTGGGTGAAGACACCACCGGCCTGCAGGAACTCGTTGTCCTCGGCCAGGGCTTCCAGGGCTTCCTCGAGCGTGCCCGGAGCCTTGGGGATGTCCTTGGCTTCCTCAGCGGGGAGCTCGTAGAGGTCCTTGTCGATGGGTGCCGGCGGCTCGATGCGGTTGCGGATGCCGTCGATGCCGGCCATCAGCTGGGCGGCGAAGGCCAGGTACGGGTTGGAGGAGGGGTCCGGCGCGCGGAACTCGATGCGCTTGGCCTTGGGGTTGGTGCCCGTGATGGGGATACGGATACCGGCGGAGCGGTTGCCCTGCGAGTAGACCATGTTGACCGGGGCTTCGAAGCCCTTGACCAGGCGGCGGTAGGAGTTCACCGTCGGGTTGGTGAAGGCCAGGACGGCGGAGGAGTGCTTGAGCAGGCCGCCGATGTACCAGCGGGCGGTGTCGGACAGGCCGGCGTAGCCCTTCTCGTCGTAGAACAGCGGCTCGCCGCCGTTCCACAGCGACTGGTGGCAGTGCATACCCGAGCCGTTGTCACCGAAGACCGGCTTGGGCATGAAGGTCACGGACTTGCCCCAGGCGTCTGCGGTGTTCTTGATGACGTACTTGAACTTCTGCAGGTCATCGGCAGCGTGCGTCAGGGTGGTGAACTTGTAGTTGATCTCGGCCTGGCCGGCAGATCCAACTTCGTGGTGGCTGCGCTCGACCTCAAGGCCGGCTTCGTCCAGGGCAACACACATGGCGTCGCGGAGGTCGGCCTGCTTGTCAGTGGGGGAGACCGGGAAGTAACCGCCCTTGACGGGGGTCTTGTAGCCGAGGTTTCCGCCCTCTTCCTCGCGACCGGTGTTCCAGTGTGCTTCTTCGGAATCGATCTTGTAGAAGCTGCCCTGCGGGGAGGACTGGTACTGGACGTTGTCGAAGACGAAGAACTCTGCTTCGGGAGCGAAGAATGCGGTGTCTGCGATGCCTGTGGAGGCCAGGTAGGCTTCGGCCTTCTCAGCCACGCCACGGGGGTCGCGGTGGTAGGGATCACCCGTGCGGGGGTTGACGATGGAGAAGTTCAGCGCGAGAGTCTTTTCCATGCGGAAGGTGTCCAGGAACGCGGTGGTGACGTCCGGGATCAGCTGCATGTCGGACTCGGCGATGCCCTGGAAGCCGCGGATGGAGGATCCGTCGAAGAGCTGGCCGTTGATGAAGAAGTCGGCGTCAACGCTCTTGGCCGGGACGTTAAAGTGCTGCTGGACACCCGGGAGATCGGTGAAGCGGATATCGACGAACTTAATATCTTCGTCCTTGATGAACTTGAGGACTTCGTCCGCAGTCTTGAACATCTATGCTCCTAACGCATATGTAAATATCTGGCGTGACAGCCATCTGATCCAACGCAATCCAAAGGCAGGGAGACCACAAGGTTTCCCTGCTGATGTGCACCCTGCCGGGGGATTCGCTTGAAACTGCTAACAGCCTATGGATGGGGCATTTCCCGTCCGTGTCCGTATTGTTTCGGGCAGGTTACAGAATGCCCTGATATGGCAACGCTACTGGCCGTCCACACTGTGGTCTAACCGCATCCACACTGTGGGCGGGTGAACACGCGTAAGCTTGGACGGTGGTAGATCGCAAAGACCTCGGTTCCTGGCTCACTGGCCCCGACACCTCCGGCATATCCAGGTATCCGGGTGAGCGGCTTGGCCTGCCGGAGTCCGGTCCCGGTTCCATCGCACGGGCAGGCCGCCGGATCGTTGCGCTCATGATCGACTGGGGCATCGCGCTGTTGATCAGCAACTTCGCTTTTGGCGGCGACGCCTGGGCAAACCTGGCCATTTTCGCCGTCGAGCAGATCCTCCTGGTCGGCACCCTCGGCTACAGCATCGGGCACCGCGCCATGGGCATCCACGTCGTGCGGGCCGGCGGCGGAGCGCCGGGACCGCTCGCTGGCCTGGTGAGGTCTCTGCTGCTGTGCCTGGTTTTCCCTGCCGTGATTTTCGATCCCGACCATCGCGGACTCCATGACAAGGCGATGAATACGCTCCTGCTGCGCCGGTAGGATCCGCGGGCGTCAGGCCCGGCTGGTTTCCCTGAGGGGTCCCGACCCGACCGCCGAAAGATGTCCGCGCCTGCCCGCCCAGCGCTCGAACCAGAGGGTGGCGAAGGGGAAAACAGCCGAGATCCCGGCAAAGAACGCCACCATGAACGGCCACCGCTGCAGCCGCCAGAGTGCCAGCGCCGTGATCCCGTAGCCAACGAACAGTGCTCCGTGGATGGGGCCGGCCACCTGCACGCCGATTTCCGTGGTAACGGCAATCCACTTGAAGTACATGCCGATCAGGAGCGCGGCCCAGCTGAACGCTTCAGCGATGGCGAAGATCCGGAAGGCGCGCAGCGCCAAGGTTTTGACGGGCGGTATGGCGTCGCCCTGGGTTGTCTGTTCCTCGTTGACGTGGGCCTGGTTGACCTGGACGTCTGCCTGGTCCTCTGTCAGATTGCTGTGGTTCACGCTGTCCTGTCCTCCTGGCAGTATTGGTGCACTAAAAAGCCCCGGTACCGGCAGGTAGCCGGTACCGGGGCTTTTGGCCTAACGTCCGCGGTTGGGGCGGGCCTTGTAGGGGTCGATGCCCTTGGGAATGGGGAGCCGGGTGCCCAGCGAAGCGATCCGCTTGGAGACCGCATTGACTTCGAGCTTGGTCAGTTCGTTCTTCATTTTGCCCATTTTCTTTGCCACCTGGCTGATGGGCACCTGGCCCTCGCCGCGTCCGCTTTCAATGACGTGGACGGTGACGTTGGGCAGGATCCGGGCAAGGCGCTTGCGTTCTGCGTCCAGCAGCGGCTTCACGCGGTGGCTGGGCCCTTCACTGACCAGCACGACGCCGGGGCGTCCAATGGCGCGGAACACGGCGTCCTGCGTGCGGGGGTTGACGGCGACGGGCTGGTCCTCCGTGATCCAGCCGCGGCGGAGCGTTCCCAGTGCGGCGCCGGAGGCGCCCGGCTGGTTTTCGATCTGGGCGAAGGCAGCGCGCTCGGCGCGGCGCGACAGGATCAGCGTGGCACCGAGCAGGCCCAGCGGGATGCCGATGATGAGGCCGGTAATCCAGTTCTCCAGCCAGAAGCCCACCAGGAAGCTGACGGCCACAACACCGAGGAACACCAGCAGCATCAGCCACGGGACCATGGGGTCATGGCGGCGGGTCATGTTGAAGACCTCACCGATCTGCTTGAGCCGGCTGGGCTTCTTGACCTTCGCTTCTTTCGGCTTGCGGGAGAAGAGGCCGCGCTTCACTGCGCTCGAGCCCGCAGGAGTGGGGTTGCTGGAATCAGGGGATTTCGCCATAGTGCCTCAATTCTACGTGACCAAAGCCGAAGGGCCGGCACCGGAGTTCTCCGGTGCCGGCCCTTCGGGGTGTTGTCTTTTGGCGTCTGGGATGGTTGGTGTCAGGAGTGCGCGGCGAGCAGTGAGCTGGCTTCCTGGCGGGTGGTTCCGGAGTCCTGGATGCCCTCGGCGATGTGGGCGAGTTCGGCGGGGATGTCCCGGCCCTTCTTGCGCATTGCGGTGGCCCAGAGCCGGCCTGCCCTATAGGAGGAGCGCACCAGCGGGCCGGACATTACGCCGAGGAAGCCGATCTCGATGGCCTCGTCCTGGAGGTCCACGAACTCCTGGGGCTTGACCCACCGGTCCACCGGCAGGTGCCGCTCGGACGGGCGCAGGTACTGGGTGATGGTGATCAGGTCGCACCCCGCCTCGTGCAGGTCCCGCAGCGCTTCGGAGATCTCTTCACGGGTTTCGCCCATGCCCAGGATCAGGTTGGACTTGGTCACCATGCCCAGGTTCCGGCCCTGCGTGATCACATCCAGGGACCGCTCGTACCGGAAGGCCGGCCGGATCCGCTTGAAAATCCTTGGCACGGTTTCCACGTTGTGCGCGAAGACTTCGGGCTTGGAGTCGCAGATCGCGGCGATGTGTTCGGGTTTGCCGGAGAAGTCCGGGATCAGCAGCTCCACCCCGGTGCCCGGGTTCAGCTCGTGGATCTTCCGGACCGTTTCGGCGTACAGCCACACGCCCTCGTCCGCCAGGTCGTCGCGGGCCACCCCGGTGACGGTGGCGTAGCGCAGCTGCATGGCCTGCACGGACCGGGCCACCTTGGTGGGTTCGAACATGTCTACCGGGGAGGGCTTGCCGGTATCGATCTGGCAGAAATCACACCGGCGCGTGCACTCGGACCCGCCGATCAGGAACGTGGCTTCCTTGTCCTCCCAGCACTCAAAAATGTTGGGACAGCCGGCCTCCTCACACACCGTGTGCAGGCCCTCTTTTTTCACCAGGTTCTTTAGCCCGACGAACTCCGGACCCATCTGGACCTTGGCCTTGATCCACTCCGGCTTGCGCTCCACCGGAACAGCAGAATTACGCTGTTCAACGCGCAAAAGCTTCCGGCCTTCAGGTGCCAATGTCACAGTAGAGCTCCTTCGGGGGTAGCGACCAGGGCGTCTTCATTCTTGCGCAGTTCTTCGGTGATCCGGGAAACGAGGTCTGCCGGGGCAACGTCATAACCGGTTTCCTGGGCGATGGTGGTCACGCCCGCATCGGTGATGCCGCAGGCGATGATCTGCGAGTACGGGGTGAGATCGTTGTTGCAGTTGATGGCGAAGCCATGCATGGTGACGCCCTCGTGGACGCGGATGCCGATGGCTGCGATCTTCCTGTCCGGGCCCTTGTCATCGGCAGTGAGCCAGACCCCGGCACGGCCTTTGATCCGTACAGCCTCGATGCCATAGTCGGCGAGGACGGCGATGATCACGGACTCGAGGCGTTCCACATAATCACGGATGCCCGCGCGGTTCTTCAGCTTGATAATGGGGTATCCCACCAGCTGGCCCGGGCCGTGCCAGGTAAGTTTACCGCCACGGTCCACCGGGACAACGGGGGTACCGTCAAAGGGCCGCTCATGGTCCTCGGTGCGTTTGCCGGCCGTGTAGACCGGGGCGTGTTCCAGGAGAAGGACGGTGCTGGGGGCCTTGCCGGCGACGACGTCGTCATGGAGTTCGCTCTGAACGGCCCAACCGCGGGTGTAGTCCACAAAGTCCGGAGCAAGACCCAGCTGTGAAAACTCAAGAGTCATGGGAACCAGCTTAGACCTTGGGGGGCCGCAGGCCCGGTTTAGTGCTGAAGCTCACCCCGGGCAGTGAGCCAGCCCCCATCGGCCGAAAAAGCCCTTGGAGCCAGGCCTGTGCCTACCTGTGGATAACTTCTGCACGGGGTTCCGGATTCGGCTAGACATAGGTCATGGAAGAATCGCAGCGCCCAAGGGTCCCCGGATATGCGGTGGGGAGGTTGCTCGGCCACGGTGGCAGCTCTTCAGTCTGGCTGGTCAAGGAGGAGAGGACTGGCCGTGAGTTTGCCCTGAAGTGCCTCCGCCGGACCGCGCGGCGGGCAGCACGCCGGGAAGAGATGACGGAAGAGGGGATCCGCCGCGAAATCCGTATCCTCTCAGTGCTGGACCACCCCCACCTTATTAAGGCCCATAGCGCCGTCAGGGTGGAAGACGGGCAAGACAGTACGGCCGGCCTGATCATGGACTATGCACCCGCCGGTTCGCTCGGTGGGCTGGTGGCGGCACGGGGCAGGTTGAGTGCCGGCGAGACGGTGACAGTCTTGACGCCCATCGCGCAGGTGCTCGGATACCTGCACAGCAAGGGGTTCACGCATGCCGACGTCTCGCCGGGCAACGTCCTGTTTACCGGCCAGGGGAAGCCGATGCTGTCCGACGTCGGAATCGCCCGGATGCTTGGCGATCCTGCGTCCGCGCCGGGCCGTGGCACGCCGGGCTTTACGGATCCGGCACCCGTGGACGCCGTCCGGGCCGGCCTGCAACCCGAGCGCGACGTGTATTCGGCTGCCGCCCTGGGCTGGTTCTGCCTGACCGGGTCGCCGCCGCAACGCACGGTGGACCGCCCACCGCTGACACTCCTGGTTCCGGCCGTCCCCAAAGAGCTCGCCGTGGCTCTTGAGTCCGGGCTTAACGAAGACCGGCGGCTGCGGCCCACGGCAGCAGCATTCGGGACCGCCATCTACCGGAGCGCATCGCCATTGCCACTTGATCTCGCGTCTGCGGTCCATCCCACAGTCCTTCCTGAACTGGTGACGCGCCTGCACGCGCCGGCATCACCCAGCGGACTGCGCGAAAGGCTCGATTTCTTGCGGCGCCGGCTGGCAACATCGACATGGGCCGGTTGGTTCCCTAACCCGCAGAAGTTGCCGTTCCCGGCGTCGGACTCCACGGTGTCCACGGCAGCCCAGGCCATGCCCGGCCAGGCCCCCGGGGACCAGCGGAAGGACCAGATCGCGCGTGGGCAAGGAATAGGACAGCCCGCGCTGGACAAGCGGAGGGGCAAGCCCGCGCCGGACCGGCGGAACAACCAGGCCGCGGTAAACCGGGAGAAGAGCCGGCCTGCCGGGATGCGGGGCAGGGCCCGGCACGCTCAGGCGGAACCCAGGGGAGCGCTGCGGCGGGGTGCTGTTGCCGCCGCAGCCCTTACCGCGGCCGTCTGTGCCTGGTGGCTTGTTGGAGCGGGGCTCACAGCAGCAGGACCGGGTTCGCCGCCCGCCGGCCAAAGTGCCGGAACCGCAGGTGCCTACCCGGAAACGCCTTCCGTGGAGGCGCCGCAGCGGCAGGACCCGGCCGACGCCGCGCGGCTGCAGGCGGGTTCGCCGGATCCCGGGGTGGCAGTCCAGGGACTGTCGTCGCTGAGGTCCCTGGCCTTCAGTTCCGGCAGGCTGGAACTGCTGGACGAAGTGAACCAGCCGGGCGCAGGTGCCGCAGCAGCAGACCGGCGAATTGCCGAGCGCCTGCAGGCATCCGGGCATAGGCTTGCGGGCTTCTCCACGGCACTGTCGCAGGTGCACACAGAAGAGGGCGCAACATCGGCCCGTGCAGTGGTGGCGGTGACGTCCGCCTCGTCCGCCTACGAGGAGAAGGACGCCCAGGGTGCCGTTGTCGCGGCCGGTGCCGCCGGTGCTGAGCAGCGGATCCGCGTTGTGCTTGTATCCGTCGACGGCAGGTGGCGGGTCACTGAAATCCTTCCAGGCCCTTGACTTGTCTGCGGCCGGAGAGCCGCTACTCCTTGCCGGCCACCCACTCGGCTGCCTGGGCGAGCGTTGGGTGCTGCCAGGTGAATCCCGCAGAGGACAGGCGTGCGGGCTCCATCCGCTGGCTGGCGAGCAGCAGTTCATCGGCCAGATCGCGCATGACAAACCGCAGCACCGGACCCGGAACCCTCAGGGCAGCGGGACGGTGCAGGGCATGGGCCAGGGCAGCCACCAGCTCGTTGACGTTGGCTTCCTCGGGGGCGCACAGGTTGACCGGGCCGCTTACGTCCGATTCCAGCAGGAAGAGGAAAGCCGCGGAGACGTCCGGCAGGGTGATCCAGGGCCAGTACTGGCGGCCATTCCCCAGCGGGCCGCCAATCCCCAGCCGGATCAGCGGCAGCAGCCTGCCCAGTGCTCCTCCCTTACGGCTGAGCACCACCGCCGTGCGCGGAGTCACCACCCGTATACCAGGGGGAGCGGCGGCAGCTGCAGCCTCCCACTCGGCGCAGATCCGGGCCAGCGTCCCGGCACCTTGCGGCGCATCTTCCCGGAGCACGGTGTTCCCGGCGTCACCGTAGTAGCCGGCACCGGACTGGCTGATAAATACGGGCGGCGGGGAATCCAGTTGGCGCATGGCGCTGGTCAGGGTGCGGGTGGCATCCAGCCGGGAGCTGAAGAGCTCCGCAACCCGTTTTCGCGTCCACGGCCTGTCCCCGATGCCGGCGCCGGAAAGATTAACGACGGCGTCAGCGCCTTCCAGCGCCTTGGGGTCCAGTTCACCGGCGGCCGGGTTCCACTGGACTTCCGCGGCTGAGGAGGCCTCGCGCCGCACCAGGGAAATCACCTGGTGGCCGGCCGTACGGAAGGTTGCGGACATGTGGGTTCCGATCAGCCCGGAGGCCCCGGCGATGACTATGCGCATGCTGTCCATCACACCACGGCTGCCACACCGGCACCTCCAACGGCGCCGCGTGGGGGATGACTATGATCGAACGATGACCTCTTCGAGCTACTTCCGTTACCCGCACGTGCACGGCGATCTGGTCACATTCGTGGCCGAGGACGACGTGTGGATTGCACCCTTGGACGGCGGCCGCGCATGGCGTGTCTCCTCGCTCCAGCTTCCTGCCCGCAATCCGCGCTTCACCCCCGACGGGCAGCGGCTGGTGTGGACGGTGGTGCAGGGAACGGCGCCGGAGGTGGTGTCGGCGGCAGTAGACGGCGGGGATTACCGGCAGCTGACGTACTTTGGTCACAGCACCACCAAAGTCAAAGGCTTCACCGCCAGCGGCTCAGTGGTTGTCACCAGCGCGTTCCGGCAGGCCGAAAGCAGGCACACGCACGCCTACAGCGTCCCGCTCGACGGCGGCTGGGCGGAAGAGCTGCCGTTCGGCCCGGTGGAGTCGGTGGCCTTCGGCCCCGAGGTGGGTGATGAGCGGCCCGTAGTGGTGGGCAGCGTATTGTCCCGCGAGCCCGCCTGGTGGAAGCGCTACCGCGGAGGCACTGCAGGAAAGCTCTGGATCGACAACGACGGCAATGGAGAGTTTGAGCGCCTGCTGCCGGACCTGGACGGCAACCTCGCCGACCCCATGTGGGTGGACGGGCGGATTGCATTCCTGTCCGACCAGGAGGGTTACGGCAACCTGTATTCGGTGTTGCCCAATGGAAAAGACCTGCAGCGCCACACGGACCACGAGGACTTCTATGTCCGCCATGCCAGCACGGACGGCAAGCGGATCGTCTTCGAGTCTGCGGGTGAACTGTGGGTGCTTTCCGGGCTCGGGGCCGACGCCGTGCGGCTGGACATCACGTTGGGGTCGGCCTCGCAGTCGAGGCGGCCGGCACTGCTTAATACAGCCAAACACCTGGGCGAGGCAGTCCCGGACGCTGCCGGCTCGGCCAGTGCGGTGGAAGCCCACGGCACCATCTCCTGGCTCCGCCACAAAGACGGTCCATCGCGCATCATCGAAGCAACCCCAGGGGTCCGCGCGCGCCTCCCAAGGCCGCTGAACAACGGGCGACTGGCCTACGTCGCCGATCATGACGGCGTCGAAGCACTATTCATCAAGGATGTCGCCGGGCCCGTCCCCGGCACCTCCGACGCACCCTCCGCAGCCAGGCCCGCCGGACCTCAGGACGGTGGGGCAGCCGCCCCGGCACAGGGCCGTGACGAGGAGCACGCGCCTTTGCCGCAGCCGGTCCCTGCTGCCGGCGCTGCAGTCCTGGCCGCGAACACAGCGAAGACCGCCGTCCGGGATGACCAGCAGGCTGACGTCGCTCCTGAGGAAACGCCGTCTCCTGACAACGCGAAGGCCGAGCCGGCTGCGCACGCCCAAACGCTGCGCATCGGTTTTCCGCGCCCCACCCGGACCAGTTCGCTGGAGGCAAGCCCGGACGGCAACTGGCTTGCGCTGGGCACATCGTTCGGCGAGGTCTACGCGGCCGATACGCGGACCGGCGAACTGACCCTGGTGGCAAGCATCGGCGAAGGCACCGTTTCGGACCTCGCCTGGTCCACGGACTCCCAGTGGCTGGTCTGGTCCGAGCCGGTCACCTCTTTCGGTTCGCGCAGCCGGCTCCGGCTGGCAAAGGTGTCGGATCCCGGGGCCGGCCCGGTGGACGTCACGGATGGCCGGTTCCGGGACACGTCTCCCGCCTTCACTCCGGACGGGAAGTTCCTGGCCTTCCTGTCCAACCGCAGCTTCGACCCCGTCTATGACGGGCACTCCTTCGACCTCTCCTTCCCCAGCCCCATCAAGCCCTACCTCGTGGCACTGGCTGCAGACACGCCGTCGCCCTTTGGTCCTTCAGTGGATCCCGATGCCGGTGAGGCTGAGGCGGCAAAGGCTGACCCGAAGCAGGATGAGGCGGCCGCCCCCGAAGTCATCGTGGATCCCGAGGGCCTGGCCCACCGCGTTATCGGCGTTCCCGTGCCGCAGGGCAACTACACGTCACTGAAGGCGGCCGACGGCGCTTTGCTGTGGCTCGACTGGGCCCTCGCCGGGGTAACCGGTGACGGCAAAGCCAGCCAGGAGGACAAGGATGCACGCCCCAGCCTGTCCCGTTTCGACCTCGCCCGCCGGAAGCAGACCACCCTGGTGGAGTCTTTGGACAGTTTCCGGCTCTCCGGAGACCGCAGCAAAGTGGTGCTGATCTCCGAAAAGAAGGTCACGGTGGTCCCGGCGGACAAAAAGGTGGACGAGGAATCCGGCGACCTTGTCAAGGTTGACCTGGGGCGGATCCGGGTCATGATGGAACCGCTCCGCGTCTGGGGCCACGCCTTCGACGAGGCCTGGCGGCTGCAGCGCGACTTCTTCTGGGCAGAGGACATGGCCGGGCAGGACTGGGAGTCCATCCACAAGCGCTACCGCCCCCTGGTGGACCGCCTGGGCTCGCACGATGACCTGGTGGACCTCCTGTGGGAGCTGCACGGCGAACTTGGAACGTCCCACGCCTACGTCAAGCCGGCGCCGGTCACCGAAAACGGCAGCCACGGCCAGGGGCGCCTGGGCGCGGACCTATCGCTCACCCCGGCCGGCTGGGAAATCACACGGATCCTTGCCGGCGAGTCCTCAGACCCGCTCGCTACATCTCCGCTGACCCGCCCGGGCGTGGGCGCCAAGGCAGGCGACATCCTGCTGGCCGTCGACGGGGTTCCGCTGTCCGCCTCCGTCACCCCGGCCATGCAACTGGTCGGAGCCGCGGGCCGGGCCGTGGAACTGACGCTGCTCAACGGCACCGCGCACGGCGGACGTGCCGGCACGCAGCGGCGGGTTGCCGTCGTTCCGGTGAAGGACGAGGAGCGCCTGCGGTACCAGGAGTGGGTGGCATCGAACCGGCGCACCGTGCGTGAGGCGTCCAGCGGAACCTTCGGTTACCTGCATATCCCGGACATGATGGCCAACGGCTGGGCCCAGCTCCACCGGGACCTCGATACGGAAACGGCCCTGGATGGACTCATCGTAGACGTGCGGCGCAACCGCGGCGGGCACACGTCGCAGCTGGTGGCCGAGCTGATCGGGCGTAAAGTCACCGGCTGGAGCATGCCGCGCGGCGAAAAGCCGCGGACGTACCCGCACCATGCCCCGCGCGGGCCCGTCATCATCCTCGCCGATGAATTTGCCGGTTCCGACGGCGACATCATCACCCAAGTGTCCAAGCTCCGCGGCATTGGCCCTGTGATCGGAACCCGCACCTGGGGCGGTGTGGTGGGCATTGATAACAGGTTCTCCCTGGCCGACGGCACTGGGGTCACCCAGCCGCGGTACGCCAACTGGTTCAGCGGCGGCGTGGGCTGGGGCGTTGAGAACTACGGCGTGGACCCGGACATCGAAGTGGCGTACCCGCCGCATGCCTACGCGGCCGGCCGGGATCCCCAGCTGGAGTACGGCATCGGTGCGCTGAAGGAAATGGTGCAGGAGCTTCCCACGGACCGGCCGCCGGCCCGCGAGGGCTACCGCCGGCTCCGCCCGGCCCCGCTGCCGGCCCGCCGGCCGGGAAGCCGGCAGCCCTAGCCGCAAAGCCCAACGAAAGGCCCTGCCCGGCCGGAAAATCTTCCGGCCGGGCAGGGCCTTTGTTTTGCCTGGGGAGAGGCTTAGGACTGCAGCGTGGCGTCCAGGGTGATATCGATGCTGGCGAGGGCGCCGGAGACGGGGCAGCCCACCTTGGCTTCTGCTGCGATTTTCTGGAACTCGTCCTCGGAGATGCCCGGGATCCGCGCAGACATGGTCAGGTGGCTCCCGGTGATGCCGGTGCCCGGCACGAACGTGACATCAGCCTTGGTGTTGACTTCCTCAGGGGAATGTCCGGCCTGGGCAAGTGCGTGGCTGAAGGCCATGGAGAAACAGGCCGAGTGGGCTGCCGCAATGAGTTCTTCCGGGCTGGTCTTGCCGCCGGCAGCCTCGGTGCGGGCCTTCCACGTGACCTCGTAGGTACCAAGGCCGGAGCTGTCCAGCGTGGTGTTTCCGGAACCCGTCATCAGGTCGCCGTTCCATACGGTGTGCGCGGTGCGTGTTGCTGCCATAACCACTCCTCAAATCGATTCGAACCGGGGCAGGCTGCTGCCAGGACCCCGCCGCTACCCATCCTATGGATTCGGCACCCCGGGTGCACGGGTTGTCCGCTGTCAGAGGATTGTGACCATGGCGTTAAAACGCCGACGGCGACGCCCCCGCAGAAGGGAGCGTCGCCGTCGTACGGTGCAGATAAAATTGCCTACTGCCAGATGGTGGCAATGGCTACGTTCAGCAGCGCCAAACCGCCCACAGCGTGCGCCAGGCCCATGCTGACGGGCTCGTTGTTCTTGTACTTGCGGCGGCCGATGAAGGCCACCACGCCAACCGCAAGGGCGATGGCGAACTTGATGCCCAGCTTGGCGTAGTTGGCGTCCATGTCCAGGGCCGGGATCAGGCCCATCAGGGCGATGCCGGTGAGCAGCTGGAGCATGGCGCCGTCGAACTGGCGGGGGTGGACGGTGGGATTTTTCATCTGGCCGATCCAGATGCCCACGATCATGGCGGCGCCGACGATGTGCAGGAAAACCACAATGTTATAGACGATGTTCATGGGACCAGTGTAGCCAGAGGTTCTACAGCTTGTAGTAGTTAAACGCCGACGGCGGTGCAGGCGTTGCGCTGGTTTCCCACCGCTGCCTGCACCGCCGTGCGTGCGTTGTTGGCCTGTTACAGCCCCAGGTCCGCTTCGAAGGCGCCCTCTTCCAGGCGTGCCTTCAGGGTCTGGAGGAACCGGCCGGCGTCCGCGCCGTCCACCAGGCGGTGATCATACGTCAGCGACAGGTACATCATGGAGCGGATGGCGATCGAGTCGTCACCGTTTTCATCCGAAACAACCACGGCGCGCTTGACGATGGCGCCGGTGCCCAGGATGCCCACCTGCGGCTGGTTGATGATCGGGGTGTCGAAGAGGGCCCCGACCGAACCGATGTTGGTGATGCTGAAGGTGCCGCCGGACAGCTCGTCCGGGCCGATCTTGCCGTCGCGGGTGCGGCTGGCAACGTCGGCGATCTTGCCCGCCAGGCCGGCGAGGTTCAGGTTGCCGGCGTCGGAAATGACCGGAACCAGCAGGCCCTTGTCCGTGTCCACGGCAATCGCGAGGTGCTCGGCGTTGTGGTAGGTGATTTCCTGCTTGGCCTCGTCGTAGGCAGCGTTGAGCTTGGGGTGCTGCTTGAGGGCCTCGGCGACGGCCTTGGCGATGAACGGCAGGAAGGTCAGCTTGACGCCGTTCTGCGCCTGGAACGAGTTCTTGGCGCGGGCACGGAGCTTGGCCACCTTGGTCATGTCCACCTCGTGGACCTGGGTCAGCTGGGTGGAGATCTCCAGGGATTCGCGCATGCGGCGGGCGATGACCTGGCGGATGCGCGGTGCCTTCTGCGTGGTGCCGCGCAGCGAGGAAACTGCGGCGTTGGAGGCTGCGGGAGCAGACGCGGCCGGTGCTGCTGCCGGCGCTGCGGCCGGTGCGGCCTTGGCCTCGGCGGCGGCGATGACGTCCTGCTTGCGGATGCGTCCACCCACGCCGGTGCCGGAGAGTGAGGCGATGTCCACGCCGTGCTGGTTCGCCAGCTTGCGGACCAGGGGAGTGACGTAACCGGACTCGGATCCGCCGTTTGAGGGTGCAGCCTCGGCTGCGGCAGGTGCTGCTGCCGGAGCGGGTGCCGCGGCCGGTGCGGGAGCGGCCTGCGGGGCAGGTGCTTCAGCCTTCGGCGCTTCAGCCTTGGGGGCTTCCTGTGCCGGCGCTTCCTGTGCCGGGGCGGGTGCGGCCGGCGCTTCGGCGGGGGCAGCAGCTGCACCGGAGCCGATGACGGCCAGGACGGAACCGACCTCTGCGGTTTCGTCTTCGTTGACCCGGATTTCCTGCAGGGTGCCGGCAACGGGGGACGGGATCTCGGTGTCCACCTTGTCGGTGGAAACTTCCAGGAGCGGCTCATCCACCTCAACGGAGTCGCCCACGGCCTTCAGCCAGCGGGTGACGGTGCCTTCGGTGACGCTTTCGCCCAGGGCAGGGAGGGTGACCTCGTGGCCTTCGCCGCCGCCGGCTGCCGGAGCTGCCGGTGCTTCCTGGGCGGGCGCAGACTGTGCAGGTGCTTCCTGGGCGGGGGCTTCTTCAGCCGGAGCGGCAGCGGGAGCTTCCTGCGCAGGAGCTTCTTCGGCCGGTGCAGCGGGGGCGCCGCCACCGGAGCCGTCGCCGATCCGGACCAGGGGAGCGCCTACCTCGGCGGTCTCGTCCTCGGCAACCAGGATTTCCTCAATCACGCCAGCTACAGGAGAGGGGATTTCAGTGTCTACTTTGTCGGTGGAGACTTCGAGCAGCGGCTCGTCCACCTCTACCCGGTCACCTACCTGCTTGAGCCAGCGGGTGACGGTTCCTTCGGTGACGCTCTCACCGAGGGCGGGCAAGTTAACGGATTCAGACATGTCGTCCCCGTTCTCCTTATTGATCTTTAGTGCGGATGATTGCTGCCTTGTTGGCCAGCCTAGTGCACCCGGCATTTCGTGCCGGGTGCACCAGGCCCTTTGGTGCTTGGGGGGAGACTAGCCGTGAAGGGGCTTGCCCGCGAGTGCCAGGTGGGCTTCGCCCAGGGACTCGTTCTGGGTGGGGTGGGCGTGCACCAGCTGCGCCACATCCTCGGGGTACGCTTCCCAGTTCACGATCAGCTGGGCTTCGCCCACCTGCTCGCCCATGCGGGCGCCGATCATGTGGACGCCCACCACGGGGCCGTCCTTCTGGCGGACCAGCTTGACCAGTCCGGAGGTGCCCAGGATGGAGCTCTTGCCGTTGCCGGCGAGGTTGTATTCCTGGGTCTGGACCTGGTCGTCGCCGAACTTTTCCTTGGCTGCCTTTTCGGTGTAGCCCACGGTGGCGATTTCGGGATCGGAGTAGGTGACCTTGGGGATGTTGATGTCCTCGACGATCACCGGCTTGAGGCCGGCGATTTCCTCGGCCACGAAGATGCCCTGCTGGTAGCCGCGGTGCGCCAGCTGCACGCCGGGGACTATGTCGCCGACCGCGTAGATGTTGCCGACGCCGGTGTGCAGGCGCTCGTTGGTGATGACGAAGCCGCGGTCGATGGTGATACCGGCTTCCTCGTAGCCCAGGTTGGCGGTGACGGGGCCACGGCC
The DNA here is from genome assembly GCF_006680095.1 of Pseudarthrobacter sp. B4EP4b. Classification (NCBI taxonomy): domain Bacteria; kingdom Bacillati; phylum Actinomycetota; class Actinomycetes; order Micrococcales; family Micrococcaceae; genus Pseudarthrobacter; species Pseudarthrobacter sp. B4EP4b. The sequence goes on from NZ_VHIJ01000012.1 coordinate 24,426, forward strand.
GACGGCGACGAGCAGGAGGTCCGCTTCGAAGGTCTTGCCGTCCACGAGGGTGACCTTCACGCCGTCGTTGTTCTGCTCAACGCCCTGGAAGAAGACTCCGGTGGAGAACTTGATGCCGCGCTTCTTGAAGGCACGTTCGAAGTTCTTGACGATGGTGGCGTCCTCGTTCGGGACCAGCGAGGGCAGGCCCTCCACGATGGTGACGTCCACGCCGAAGGACTTCCAGACGGAAGCGAACTCGACACCGATCACGCCGCCGCCGAGGATGATGGCGCTCTTGGGGATGGAGTCCATGGTCAGGGCCTGGTCCGAGGTGATGACCTTGCCGCCGATTTCCAGGCCCGGAAGGGTGCGGGAGTAGGAACCGGTGGCCAAAACGATGTTCTTGCCCTTGTAGGCGGTGCCGTTCACCACAACGGTGTCGGTGCCCTGGAGCTTGCCCTCACCTTCGATGACGGTGATGCCCTTGGACTTGATCAGGCCCTGGAGGCCCTTGTACTTGCCGGCGATGATGCCGTCCTTGTACGCGTTGACGGCGGTGATGTCGATGCCGTCCAGGGTGACGTTCACGCCGTACTTGGCGGAATCACGGGCGTGGTCGGCGAGCTCTGCCGAATGCAGCAGCGCCTTGGTGGGGATGCAGCCGTTGTGGAGGCAGGTGCCGCCCAGCTTTGCCTTCTCCACGAGGCCGACGGTCAGGCCAAGCTGTACGGCCCGCAGGGCGGCGGCGTATCCACCGCTGCCTCCACCGAGTACCAGGATGTCGAATTCTTGCGCAGTTGCCTGATCGGCCACTTAAACGCTCCCTCGCGTGAACGATGACGCGTTCTTCCGCGCATCATCTGGTCTTGGAACTTGCACTGCCGTGATTATGTCAGCGTGCCTGTTCTCTTGCATTTGTGACTACCGTGGTTCACCTTAGCGAACCACTTATCCATGCTCCACCTTGGCGCCGCGTTTGTGGAGCGCTTGTGTCGAGTGTCACGCGGCCCTGCGGCGCAGGGAACATCCCGTGCCGCAGGGCGCGCAGTTACCGGGCTACGGCTGCCCGTTGGCCTCAGGCGGCTGCTGCCAGGATGTCCTCTACATAGGCCACCAGGGTCCGGACCGTGCAGCCCGTTCCCTGCTTGTGGGTGTAGCCGTAGGGGCTTCCGTTGTTGAAGGAAGGCCCGGCGATGTCGATGTGGGCCCAGGGGATCTGTTCCCCGTCCTTGCCCTTACCCACGAATTCGCGCAGGAAAACGGCCGCCGTCATCATGCCGCCGTGGCGTTCGCCGATGTTGGCCAGGTCGGCCACCTGCGAATCGAGGCTGGGGCGCAGTTCCTCCGGCAGCGGCATGGGCCAGACCAGTTCGCCCGCACGGTCCGCCGCGGTCTTCAGGGCACCCGTGACGCTCTCCGACCCCATCACGCCGGCGGTGCGGTTGCCCAGGGCGATCAGCTGCGCGCCGGTGAGCGTGGCGACGTCGATGATGGCGTCCGGGTATTCGCGGCTGGCGGCCACGATGCCGTCTGCCATCACCAGGCGGCCCTCGGCGTCGGTGTTCAGGACCTCAACCGTTTTGCCACCGAACATGGTGAGGACGTCCGCCGGGCGGGACGCCGCCCCGGAGGGCATGTTTTCGGCGATGCAGAGCCATGCGGTCGCCTTCACCGGCAGGCCCAGTCCCGCCAGGGCCAGGACAGTATTAAGGACGACGGCGGCGCCGGCCATATCGCTTTTCATGTCGCCCATGCCGAGGGCCGGCTTGATGGAGATGCCGCCGGTGTCAAACGTGATGCCTTTGCCAACGAGGGCGATCTTCGAGGTTGCCTTGGCAGGGGAGTATTCCACCTTGACCAGCCGGGGCTGGCGGGCTGAGCCCTTGCCCACGCCCATGATGCCGCCGAAGCCTTCCTTTTCCAGCCGCTTCTCATCCCAGACGGTGACTTTGACGGGCAGGCCTTTGGCCAGGTCCTTTGCGGCCTCGGCGAACGTCTCCGGGTAGAGGTGGCTCGGCGGCTGGTTGACCAGTGACCGGGTGGCGTTAACGGCCTTGCCGAGCAGGCCGGCACGCTTCAGTGCTGCGTTGACGCCGTCGTTGCCGGCCAGGTCCGTGAAGATGACAGCATTTTTGACCGGATCCTTCAGCCCGTCCGTGGAGGACCGGAATTCGGTGAAGGAATAGGCGCCCAGGGCGGCACCTTCGGCGACTGCCGCCACGTCGGCGACGGACGCCGTCGGAAGGGCCAGGACAACCGTGGCGAGGCCGGAAAGCTGGCGGACGGCGGAGCCGGCAGCGCGGCGGAGCGCTTCTTCCGTCAGCGGCTTTCCGGCCGCCACGCTGCCGGTGCCGGCGAGGACCAGGATTCCGGCTCCCGTTTCCGGAAGGCCGGGAAGGCGGACAATCTGGTCTGCGGCGCCCGTGACGCCCAGCGACTTGAGGGACTCCGCCAGGGCCTCGGCACTCTTGGCCGTCAGCGGGTTGTCCAGGAGCACCGGACCGTCAGTGCCCTTCCCCACACCGATGACCACTGCGTCACTGGGGCTCTTCTTCAGGTCCCTGGTGAGGGTACTAAGGTTGATTTCAGTATTCTTGACCACAGGGATCAGTCCTCAATTCTCGCGAGATGTTCGAAGCAGGGGTGCATGTTCGGCGCTCTGCCATGGATGCCCGGATTGCCGTCGTTCGGGACGCAGCCCGGGTGTCTGCAAGCCCGTCTGGCAGGCCAGTTCCGATCGTAGCCCGTCCCCGCCTGAGCAGGTGAATTTCCTGAGATGTGCGCCACACCAGCCGCAGGAATGCGGGGCTGTCCCGGGGCGTTGTAGAGGATGTCCACCCGCACCCATGAAAGGAACACGCCGTGCTTGAACGGATCTCCGGCTCCCTGCTGGACCCCGACGCGCTTTATGCAAGCAACATTGAGCTGTTCCACAGCCCGGAGCTCAAGGGGCTGAATCTGGTGATGGGCTTCACCGGATTCGCCGACGCCGGGCAGGTGGTGAAGCAGATCAATGCCGAGCTGCTGGACTCGCTCGACGCCCAGCCCGTTGCCGTCTTCGACGCCGACCAGCTGATCGATTACCGCTCGCGCAGGCCGCACCTGACCTTTGTCGAGGACCACCTGCAGGACTACCAGGAACCCCGGCTCGCCCTCTACCGGCTCGTGGACGGCCTGGGCAGCCCCTTCCTGCTGCTGGCCGGCTTCGAACCGGACCTGCAGTGGGAGCGTTTTGCCCGCGCAGTGGTGGGCATCGTGGAGAAACTCGACGTCAACCTGGTCACCTGGATCCACTCAATCCCCATGCCCGTTCCGCACACCCGCCCCGTGGGCGTCACGGTGCACGGCAACCGGCCGGAGCTCATCGAGGGCATCTCGGTGTGGAAGCCCACCGTGGAAGTGCCCGCGGCAGTGGGGCACATCCTTGAACTCCGCCTCGTGGAGGCAGGCCGCAACGTTGCCGGCTACGTCATCCACGTGCCGCACTACCTGGCCGAGGCCGAATATCCCACGGCCGCCGTGGCCGGCCTGGAGTACCTGGGTGCCGCCACCTCCCTGATGCTTCCCTCGGACCGGCTCCGCGAAGCCGGCCGTGAGGTCAGCCGCCAGATCGCCGAGCAGATCGACGCCTCCGAGGAAGTCCAGCAGGTGGTGTCCCGGCTTGAGTCCCGGTATGACGAAAAGGCCGAAGGTACCGTCCGGCGATCCCTCCTGGCGGATGAAAATGACGAGCTGCCCAACGCCGATGTCCTCGGCGCCGCTGTGGAGGCCTATCTCGCCCGTGAGAATCCCGGCCAGTAGACGCGCCTGTGTGGTGAACCCTTTCCGCGCCCGGGCCGCCGTCGAAAGCCCTGCTGCCGGGGCGCGGACGGGTGTCCGGGCATAATGAAGAGGTGACTGCACCCCGAGCCTGGCTGATCTGGACCATTGGAATCTTCGGGTACCTGGTGGCCGTTTGCCAGCGCACCTCCTTCGGGGTGGTGGGGCTGGAAGCGACGGAACGCTTTCACGCCAGCGCCTCCGCAATCTCGTTCTTCACCGTCCTCCAGCTCCTTGTCTACGCCGGGCTCCAGATCCCGGTGGGGCTGCTGGTGGACCGCTTCGGCTCCCGGGCCATGATCGCCGGCGGTGCCGTGCTGATGGGCCTCGGCCAGCTTCAGCTGGCCTTCGCCGACAGCATCCCCGGCGGCGTGGCCGGCCGGGTCCTCGTGGGCGCCGGCGACGCCATGACCTTTATCTCGGTGATCCGCCTGATTCCGCTCTGGTTCGCTCCCGCCCGCGTGCCGCTGGTCACCCAGCTGACCGGGATGTCCGGGCAGCTGGGACAGCTGTTCAGTGTCCTCCCGTTCGCGTTCGTGCTGCACTCTGCCGGCTGGACCCCGGCGTTCCTGATGCTGGCCGGGATGTCCGGACTCGCCGTCGTCCTGGTGGTTCTGCTCCTGCAGGATGTGCCGCCCGGTACCGCCCGGCCGCAGGGGCAGCAGGGCTTGAAAGCCACCGGTGCCTCGCTGGCCCGCGCGTGGCGCCAGCCGGGGACGCGGCTGGGCCTGTGGAGCCACTTCACCATCCAGTTCAGCGGCACCGTTTTTGCGATGACGTGGGGCTACCCCTTCCTGATTTCCGGACAGGGCCTGGACGCCGGAACCGTTGCCGCCCTGATGGCGCTGTACGTGGCGGCCGCTATGGCGGTAGGTCCTTTCATCGGGCGCTTTGTGTCCCGCCATCCCCTGCGGCGTTCCACCATGGTCCTCCTGATTGCCGCCGCGACTGCCGGGGCGTGGGCCGCTGTCCTGCTGACGCCGGGGCGTTCGCCGTTGTGGCTCCTGGCCGGCCTGGTCATGGTGCTTGCCATCGGCGGCCCGGGCTCGATGATCGGCTTCGACTTTGCGCGGACGTTCAACCCGGCCCACCGGATCGGGACGGCCACCGGCATTGTTAACGTGGGGGGCTTCATCGCCGCGCTTGTTGCCATCTTCCTCATCGGCCTGGTGCTGGACGTGCTGTACGCCAGCGGCTTCTCCAACGGAGAGCTGTACGGGCTGGCTCCGTTCCGGATTGCCCTGAGTGTCCAGTTCGTGCTGCTTGGCTTCGGCGTTGTGGCCATGCTCGTCTGCCGGCGGAAGGTCCGGCGGCAGATGGCGGCGCAGGGCGTTGTGGTACCGCCCCTCCGCAGTGCCCTGGCCCGCCAGCGCCGGGAAAACCTGGCCCGGCGCAGCAAGGCAGCGGCTTCGGACGACTAGTCCCGCACAGGCCCGGTTTTCGCCTCGTCCGCCGGGGGGGGCGGCGGACTCGTTATCCACATAGCCGTGCCTGGTCCTTCTGAGGCTTCCGCCGCAGGCGAAAGCTGGAACCATGACATCTCCAGAGCGCCTCACAGTCCGCGGCCCCGAAGACATCCTGGGCTTCATTCCGCACTCGTTGGGATACTGGCCGGCCAACAGCCTGGTGGCCATGACGCTGCAGGGCAAGAGGCTGGGTGCAACCCTCCGGCTGGATCTTCCCGGGCCGGCGGTGCTGGCCGATCCGGCACCCTTCGCCGAAACGGTAGCCGGGTACCTGGCGGCAGACGAGCACGCCGACGGCACCCTGCTGGCTCTTTTCACCAACAACGGCTGGCTGTCCGGGCCGGGATGCTATGACGGGCTGCTGTTCAGCCTTGAAGCGGCGCTGGCCGGAGCCCGCATGCCCGTCAAGGAGGCCTGGTATGTGGGGGACCGCTACTGGCGGGACGCCTGGTGCACGGACCCGGCCTGCTGCCCGCTGCCGGGCCGGCCCCTGGAACAGATCCGGGACAGCCTGCTCAACACGGAAATGGTGTTCCGCGGAAGCAGTGTGGGGCCGCCTCCGGAGGAACGGCAGGCCCGCACTGTCCCCAGCCTGTACCGTGCAGCTGTCCTGGAGGCCGAGGCTTCCTGGTCGGCCCGCCTGGACTGCCAGCGGCAGAGCCGGGCGCAGTTTGACGTTGTGCTGGGCCTCTGGACCGGGTTGCTCGCAGGCCCGCGGGAGGAATTAGGCCAACCGCTGGTGGACCGGGACGCCTTCCTGCGGGCTTCGCTCCTGGTGCCTGCCTGGCGCGACGCTGTCCTGGTGATGGCGGCGGCCGGACAGGCGGCTGCCGCAGCCGGAGCCGAGGAGTTCGGGAATTTCGACGAGGAGCAGGGACCTGAGCCCGTGGTCTTTACGGGCGTTGTTCCATTGGAGACCGGTCTAGCGGAGACCGAGCCGGCCGGAGCTCCATCATCAACCGGGGGACCCCCGGCCCCCGAGACCCTGCTAAAGACCGGACAACACCAGGGGACTCCCGGTTACGGTGATGTCCTCATGGGGCATGAGCCGCCTGTCCCGCAGTGGCTGACCATGGACGCGCTGGATCTGGTTTTGGGGCAGTTGGCCCTCCTGGGCGGGGCGCCGGCCGCGGCCGCATTAACGGGGAGAGGCTGGATTGCGTGGTGCCGCGGGCGCGGCTCGTACTCCGCTGCGTATTACGAGGAAGCCCTGGAGATCGACCCCGGCTACCGTCTGGCGGAACTGCTGCTGGAGCTGGTGCGCCGCGGTACTTTGTGCGGGTGGGCAGCCCGGAAGGAGGCAGCCTGGCAGAAATTCGGTCCGGACGCCGCCTGAAGCCCAGCGCTCCGGTCCTTGTTGGCCAGGCCGCGGGACCGTGGGGAGGTCCTATTCGGGGAAACGTGAGACAATGGTTGCCGAGACCCGGTTGGGTCCGTGTATCAAGTGCCTGTAACTGGTCCTTTCGGGGAACATTACAGCCGCTCCGGCAGTTCTATTTATAGACTCTGCCGGCCGTGGTGGCGCTTGGTTTCCACCACGGACTTGACAGGGTCATAGTGGTGTTGCCCGTATGGTGATTCCACAGACCACCGCTAGAAAGGTTTTCTGTGACCCCGTCTTCCACGAAGAAGGACCCCGCCGCCCAGGACGAACTGTCCGCTGAGCAGAAGCAGGCTGCGACAAACGCCAAGCGGGCCGCCACTCGGGCAGCCAACAAGGCTTCTGCCGGTGAAGCTGGTGCGGACGGCAAGCGTGAGCCCAAAAAGCGCGGCCCCAAGCCCGGCGCGAAGGCCGCCGCCGAGGCAGCCGGCAAATCGGCGTCTGACGCCGACGATGACGTAGAAGAAGTTGAGGAAGACCTCGACGACATCATCCTCGAAGGCCCCGACGTTGTTGAAGAGGACGCCGAAGCCGATCCCGTGAAGGGTGCTGCCGGATCGGGCAAGGGCTTCGTCTACTCTGATGCTGATGACGACGACGCACCTGTCCAGCAGGTCATGTCAGCCGGCGCCACCGCCGACCCCGTCAAGGACTACCTGAAGCAGATCGGTAAGGTTGCGCTGCTCAACGCCGAGCAGGAAGTGGACCTTGCGCTCCGGATCGAAGCCGGTCTGTTTGCCGAAGAGAAGATCAACGCGGACGACGGGTCCATGGACCCCAAGTACAAGCGTGAGCTTGAGTTCATCATCCACGACGGCAAGCGCGCCAAGAACCACCTGCTCGAGGCCAACCTGCGCCTGGTGGTCTCGCTGGCCAAGCGCTACACCGGCCGCGGCATGCTGTTCCTTGACCTGATCCAGGAAGGCAACCTGGGCCTCATCCGCGCTGTGGAGAAGTTCGATTACACCAAGGGCTTCAAGTTCTCCACCTACGCCACCTGGTGGATCCGCCAGGCGATCACCCGCGCCATGGCGGACCAGGCCCGCACCATCCGTATTCCGGTGCACATGGTTGAAGTCATCAACAAGCTGGCCCGTGTCCAGCGCCAGATGCTGCAGGACCTTGGCCGTGAACCCACGCCTGAAGAGCTGGCCCTCGAACTGGACATGACGCCCGAAAAGGTGGTCGAAGTCCAGAAGTACGGCCGCGAGCCCATTTCGCTGCACACGCCCCTGGGCGAGGACGGCGATTCCGAGTTCGGCGACCTCATCGAGGACTCCGAGGCTGTTGTCCCGGCCGATGCCGTGAGCTTCACCCTCCTGCAGGAACAGCTCCACTCCGTCCTGGACACCCTGTCCGAGCGCGAGGCCGGGGTTGTTGCGATGCGGTTCGGCCTCACCGACGGACAGCCGAAGACTTTAGACGAAATCGGCAAGGTCTACGGCGTCACGCGTGAGCGGATCCGCCAGATCGAATCCAAGACCATGTCCAAGCTGCGCCACCCCTCGCGGTCGCAGGTCCTGCGGGACTACCTGGACTAGGACCAGCAAGTCAGCGATAGCGGCCCGCCGGCTGCCGTGCCCCTCCCGGGGTGCAGCAGCCGGCGGGCCGCTTTGTTGAGCACCAGGCACCGCTGGGAGCGGCTGAGGTTAAAACGAAGAGGGACCCCACCTTCCGGTGGGGTCCCAACTGCTTCGGGTGTGCTAGTCGATTTCTACGGCAGCCTTCTCGTGCAGCTTGCCCGTCTCATCGTGCCAGTCGGAGCTCAACGGCTTGAGCGTTGCCTCAACTGCACGGGCGTGGTGGCCGCAGAACAGCAGCTCACCGCCGGAGGACTCGAGTACAACCCGCACATATGCCTGGGCTCCGCAACGGTCGCACCGGTCGAGTGCGTCGAGTGTGCGGTCTGCCACTGCTGTTGTCATGTCGGCCTCCTTAGTAGATCAGTACGTCTATATAACCAGTATTCGTAACAAAACCATCGCAAGGATGGGGCAAGTTCGCTGTCCGCGTATCCGCAAGAGTGCGTCAAGATCTGCACAGTCCCGTTCAAGAAGCGCTAAGTGGCGCGGGGCACAGGCCCCGCCAGGTGTGGCAGTCGGTGGTGCACGGCCCGGCCGACTACCCTAGGAAGAGCGAATCCCAGCCCGCTGTTCCATCCTTGAAGGAGTTCACCACCGGTGACACCAAGTTCTGATTACACTGCCCGGCACCTGTCTGTCCTGGAGGGCCTCGAAGCCGTCCGCAAGCGCCCCGGCATGTACATCGGTTCCACCGACTCCCGCGGGTTGATGCACTGCCTCTGGGAAATCATCGACAACTCCGTTGACGAGGCTTTGGCCGGGTTCGGCCACGACATCAAGATCATCCTCCACGCCGACAACTCCGTGGAAATCCACGACGACGGCCGCGGCATCCCCATCGACAAGGAACCAAAAACCGGGCTGACCGGCGTCGAAGTGGTCTTCACCAAACTCCACGCCGGCGGAAAGTTCGGCGGCGGCTCCTACACCGCCTCAGGCGGCCTGCACGGTGTGGGCGCGTCCGTGGTCAACGCCTTGTCCTCACGCCTCGACGTCGAAGTGGACCGCGGCGGCAAAACCTACAAGATGTCCTTCCGCCGGGGCGAACCCGGCCGCTTCAAGGACGTCGGATCCAAGGTCGACCCGGCCGCACCCTTCACCCCGTTTGTGGACGATTCCGTCCTGGACGTGGTGGGCAAGGCCAAGCGCGGCGTCACCGGCACCAGGATCCGGTACTGGGCTGACCGGCAGATCTTCACCCCGGACGCAAAGTTCTCCTACGACGAACTCGCCGCCCGGGCCCGGCAGACGTCCTTCCTGGTGCCCGGCCTCAAGCTCACCGTGCGCGATGAGCGGAAGGTCCCGGGAACCCCCGGCGAAGCCGGCCCGCACGAGGAGGTCTTCCACCACGACGGCGGCATCTCCGAATTCGTCGAGTTCCTGGCTGCCGATCCCGCGGTCACCGACGTCTGGCGGCTGCACGGCTCGGGCAAGTTCAAAGAGACCGTTCCCGTGCTGGACGAACGCGGGCACAGCCAGCTCGCCGAGGTGGAACGCGACTGTGAAGTCGATGTGGCCCTGCGCTGGGGAATCGGCTACGACAGCAGCGTCCGGAGCTTCGTCAACATCATCTCCACCCCCAAAGGTGGAACGCACCAGTCCGGCTTTGAGCAGGCCCTGGTCAAGACCTTCCGCAAAGCCGTGGAAACCAACGCCCGCAAACTCAAAGCCGGCAACGACAAAATCGAAAAGGACGACATCTTCGCCGGCCTCACCGCCGTCCTGACCGTGCGCCTGGCCGAACCCCAGTTCGAAGGCCAGACCAAGGAAATCCTGGGCACCTCCGCCGTGCGCGCCATCGTGGCCAAGGTGGTGGAGCGCGAAATCACCGCGAAGATCAACTCCGCCAACAAAAACGACAAGTCCCAGTCGGCCCTGCTCCTGGAAAAAATTGTCAGCGAGATGAAGTCCCGCATCTCGGCCCGGGTGCACAAGGAAACCCAACGGCGCAAGAACGCGCTGGAAACGTCCTCAATGCCCACCAAGCTTGCCGACTGCCGCACAGACGACGTCGACCGTTCCGAACTGTTCATCGTGGAAGGCGACTCGGCGCTGGGAACCGCCAAGCTGGCCCGGTCCTCGGACTTCCAGGCGCTGCTGCCCATCCGCGGCAAGATCCTCAACGTCCAGAAGGCGTCCGTGGGGGACATGCTCTCCAACGCCGAGTGCGCCGCCCTCATCCAGGTGGTGGGTGCCGGCTCCGGCCGCAGCTTTGACATCAGTGCCGCCCGCTACGGCAAGGTCATTCTCATGACGGACGCGGACGTGGACGGCGCGCACATCCGCACCCTGCTCCTGACGCTTTTCTTCCGCTACATGCGCCCCATGATCGAAGAGGGCCGCGTCTTCGCCGCCGTCCCGCCGCTGCATCGCGTGGAGGTCATCAATGCCGGCCAGAAGGCCAACGAGATGATCTACACCTACTCGGAGGCGGAGCTGCACGTGCTCCTGGCCCGGCTGGCCCAGGAGGGCAAGCGCTACAAGGAGCCCATCCAGCGCTACAAGGGCCTGGGCGAGATGGACGCCGAGCAGCTCGCCGAGACCACCATGGATCCGCGGCACCGCACGCTGCGGAAGGTGGGGATCGAGAACGCCAAGCAGGCGGAGGAAATCTTTGACCTGCTGATGGGCTCGGACGTCTCGCCGCGCAAGGACTTTATCATCGCGGGCGCCTCCAGCCTGGACCGGGAGCGCATCGACGCCTGACCTTTTTCACCGGTGGTTGAGCTTGTCGAAACCCGGGTTTCGACAAGCTCAACCACCGGCATAGCGTACGACGGCGGGGACTCAGCCGAACAGGCCGGGCACCATCAGCAGGGCTGTGGGCAGCGCCAGCAGGAGTACGCAGCCGGCCAGGACCAGGCTGCGGACCGGGGCCGGCAGTTGCGGCTGGGGGGAGAGCAGCCGGCTGACCCGGGAGGCCGTGGTGCGGGCTGAGTCCGCGCCGGCGGCCGCTGCCGGGTCGAGCCCGGCCAATGACAATCCGGACGCGGCGAGCCCGGCCGGGGCAGGCTGGATTTCTGCTTCGCCCGGCGTCCTGGCGGATCCGCTGGCAACGATGGCAATGGCCTTGATGAGCGTGGCTTTGCTTTCGGTTTTGAGCGCGACGTCGTCGGCCAGCATTTCGATCAGGGAGTTCACGGACTCCTGCGCAAGCCGGGTGGTGGGAAGCCAGGGGAGCGCCTGCCGCCAGGCGGCGAACGCCCACAGGAGCAGGTGGTGCCGCTGGCTCAGGTGCGCGTTTTCGTGGATCAGCACGGCGCGCAGTTCGGCCGGCTCAAGGGCGGCCATCAGGCCGTCGGACAGCACGGTTACCGAGCGTGCCCCGCCGGGAAGGCAGTAGGCCACGGGCGAATCGTGGCTGATGACCAGCGTTCCGGCCCCTTCGGCGGACGGGGAGGCCAGGAGCGCGAGAAGCTCCCGGTGCCGCCGCCGCTGCCGCTCGATCTTGTAGTAGGTCAGCAGCAGGGTGAAGACGAGATGGGCGGTCAGCAGCGCGGCGGCGGACAGCGCGAAGATATGCCAGAAGCCCAGGTCCGTGGTGGGGGCGTTGAAGAGCACCATGCCTGCAAGGGCCCGAAGGCCGGCGATCAGGTTGTCACCGACAGGCTCCAGCCCGTACACCAGCATGGCGCCGATCATGGACAGGCCACCGGCAAGTGCGATGGCCTGCCAGAGCACCATGGCCGTAAAAGGAGACCGCCCGGGCCACTGTGCACGCGAGAGGAGGATAGGCACCGGCCACGCCAGGACTATCGCAAGGACCGCCAGCAGGTATGAGGCCCAGAACATGGTCCGCTAGATGTGGCCAAGCAGTTTGCGCAGAGTCTCGGCTTCACCTTCGGAAACGGAGCCAATGAAGCGTGCCAGCACGGCTTCACGGTCCGGGGCTGACCCCAGTACTTCGTGCATCAGCTCCGCTGTGTGGTCCTCGCGGCTGGATACTGCCTGGTAGCGGTGCGGACGGGTTCCGCGTTCGCGCTCCACCAGGCCCTTCTTCTCGAGCCGGGACAAAACGGTGAGCACGGTGGTGACGGCCAGTTCCTTGCCTTCATGGCCGGCGCTGCCATCCTGCCCCGCTGACGTCTGTGCCAGCCGATCCCGCAACGTGTTGGCGGTGGCTGCTTCATGGCCCGCCCAGAGCAGGTCCATCACTGCCCGTTCCAGTTCACCAAGACTAGCCATTTGCACTTTTCCTTTGTTTCCCCGCACCACTGCCATGGACAGCGGTGACATCATGCGTTTTGCTACTACTACAGGATCCAATTTACCCCGATTCCGTTTCACTTTCTACATCGGGTAGAACACGAGCAGGTCACGGCCCCACTGCACGCGCGGCGGAGCCGCAGCCCCAGTTTTTACAGTGCTGCCGGCGTTGTTCTACACTGTGTAGAAGTTAGAGTTTCTACAGAACGTAGAAAACCTTCGCCCGGACAGTAGGGACCGCCATGGACGCTTTGGACGCTCTGGAAATCGCACGCTGGCAATTCGGCATCACCACCGTCTATCACTTCATGATGGTTCCGCTCACCATCGGCCTGGGCCTGGTGGTGGCCGTCATCCAGACCATCTGGCACCGCACCGGAAAGCCCGAATACCTCCGGATGACCAAGTTCTGGGGCAAGCTCTTCCTGATCAACTTCATCATGGGTGTGGCCACCGGCATCGTCCAGGAGTTCCAGTTCGGCATGGCCTGGAGCGAGTACAGCCGGTTTGTGGGTGATGTCTTCGGGGCGCCGCTGGCACTGGAGGCGCTGCTGGCCTTCTTTGTGGAGTCCACCTTCCTGGGCCTGTGGATCTTCGGCTGGAAGCAGCTTAAGCCCGCCATCCACCTCGCCTGCCTCTGGATCGCCGTCGTCGGCTCCGTGTTCTCCGCATACTTCATCATCGTGGCCAACAGCTGGATGCAGCACCCCGTGGGCGTCGAGATGATCGACGGCCGGCCGGTCATGACCGATGCCTGGGCAGTCTTCACCAACAACACCGCCCTCGTTGCCGTACCGCACACCCTTTTCGGCGCACTCGCCGTGGCCGGCGGCTTCCTGCTTGGCATCGCCTGGTACCACCTCTGGCGGAGGCGGCGCGACGGCGTGGACACCGTGGGTGCCGACGGCAAGGTCATTGCAGGGGAAGCAGCAGAGATCCCCGGCCGTGACCGGGACGACCACAAGGTCTGGCTCCGGTCCCTGCGGATCGGCGCCGTGGTGGCCATGATCTCCTTTGCCGGAACCGCCCTTACCGGCGACCTCCAGGGCAAGCTCATGTTCGAGCAGCAGCCCATGAAAATGGCCGCCGCCGAAGCAGCATGCCACGACGGCACCGGATTCTCGGTCCTGAGCATCGGCAACATCGGCTCGCAGAGCTGCGACGACATTGTGGCCCTGATCGAGGTTCCCGGCATCCTCTCCTACCTGGCCAAGGGCGATTTCACCACCGAAGTCCAGGGTGTTAACAGCCTGCTGCCCGAGTACAAGGAAAAGTACGGCACGCACCTTCCGGACAACCCGATCTACGGCGAGCGCGCCGGGCAGGAAATCGACTACCTTCCCGTCATGGAGGTCACCTACTGGGGCTTCCGCATGATGATCGGCTTCGGCGGCCTCGCGGCCCTCGCAGCCCTGGTGGCCCTCTGGCTGACCCGCAAAGGCACCGTCCCGGAGTCCAAGTGGCTGATGCGGCTTGCCGTCTTCGGGATCCTTGCCCCGTTCGGCGCCAACGCGGCCGGCTGGATCTTCACCGAGATGGGCCGCCAGCCGTTCGTAGTGGCACCGAACCCGGACCCCAGCGGCATCGACCAGGTGTTTATGTTCACGGCAGCCGCAGTTTCGCCCGGTGTCTCCGCCGGTGAACTCATGACGTCCCTGGTCACGCTGACCGCCATCTACGCCGTGCTGCTGGTGGTGGAGGTCAAGCTGCTGGTCAAGTACATCCGGGGCGGCGTGGTGTCCGCGATGCCGGAGCTCGTCCACGCCCCGGTGGACGAAAACGAAGACGCCACCCCCGGGCCCGGCGGCCCTGGCGGCAAACCGGCCGACGACGTCCTGGCCTTCGCCTACTAGCCCCGCCACGAGCAGAGGAAACAAAGAATGGAACTGCTGCCAACCATCTGGTTCATCGCCATCGCAGTGCTCTGGACCGGGTACCTCTTCCTGGAGGGCTTTGACCTGGGCGTGGGCATGCTGATGAAGCTGTTCGCCCGGAACAACACCGAACGCCGCGTCCTGCTCAACACCGTGGGCCCGGTGTGGGACGGCAACGAGGTGTGGCTCCTGACCGCCGGCGGTGCCACCTTCGCTGCCTTCCCGCTCTGGTACGCCTCGCTGTTCTCCGCCCTGTACCTGCCGCTGCTCGTGGTCCTGGTGGCACTGATCTTCCGTGCCGTGGCCTTCGAATACCGCGGCAAGGTGGACACCGAGCAATGGCGGGCCCGGTGGGACTGGGCCATTGCCCTGGGCTCCTTCTTCGCGGCCTTCGGCGTGGGGGCAGCGCTTGCCCTGACCACCACCGGCCTTCCCCTGAACGCCAACGGCGACCGCGAGGGCGGCCCGTTCGCGTGGTTCAACGGCTACGCGGTCCTCGGCGGACTCGCCGTCGTCGGCTTCGCGCTGGTCCATGCCCTGGCCTTCCTTGCCCTGAAGACCGACGGCGAGGTCCGCCACCGTGCCCGCGCATGGTTTGTCCGGCTGCTCCCCGTCCTGCTCCTGCCCATCGCGGCGTGGGCGGTGACGGTGCAGGTCCTCGAAGGAAAGCCCTGGACATGGGCGCTGGTCCTGCTGGCGGTAGCGGCGGCAGCCGCAGCCTGGTCGATGGCCCGGAAAGGTGCGGAGGGAAAGGCGTTTGTGGCCCTGGGAGCATTCCTGGCCCTGGGCTCCGCATCCATCTTCGGGGCGGCGTTCCCGGTGGTGCTGCCCTCCACCCTTAATGAGGCCTTTGACCTCACCATTTCCAACGCCTCATCCTCGGACTACACTCTGGGCCTCATGAGCGCAGTGGCCGCGTTTGGACTCCCGCTGGTCATCGCCTACCAGGCCTGGACCTACTGGGTCTTCCGAAAACGCGTCAGTGCTGCCCACATCCCGGAGGCCCACAGCTTCCTGCCGGCAATCGCCGCCAAGGCTTTTACCACCAAAGGCTGACATGCGCCCCACCTTCCCGCCCGGCCCGGCCACCCGTTCCGCCATCTACTGGCTGGGACTCCTCGCCGCCCTCAAGGCGCTCTCCCTGGTCCTGATCGGCCAGGCGGTAGCGTCGGTGCTCGCCGGCCTGGTGGCGGGGAACCCGGCGTGGGCGGAGCAGATCGCCGCCGGCATGGCTGGCGTGGTCCTCCGTTCGGTGACCGTGTGGGGACAGGCCGTTGCGGCCCGCCGCGCAGCACTGGGCATCAAGGAGGAACTCCGCGCCGGGCTGCTGGACAGGGCACTGCGCAACGGCGTCCGTGGCACGGGACCGGCCGACGGCGGACTGGCCGTGCTGGCCACCCGCGGACTGGACGCGCTGGACAGCTACTACACGCAGTTCCTGCCCGCCCTGGTGAACTGCGCCGCGGTTCCACTGCTGGTGGGTGCGCGGATCCTTTTCGCTGACTGGGTTTCCGCGGTGGTCATCGTCCTGACCGTTCCGCTGGTG
Source organism: Pseudarthrobacter sp. B4EP4b (assembly GCF_006680095.1). Lineage (NCBI taxonomy): Bacteria > Bacillati > Actinomycetota > Actinomycetes > Micrococcales > Micrococcaceae > Pseudarthrobacter > Pseudarthrobacter sp. B4EP4b. The sequence continues at coordinate 40,283 of NZ_VHIJ01000012.1, forward strand.
CCGCTGTTCATGGTGCTGATCGGCCGGTACACCGAGGACAATGTCCGCGAAGCACAGGCCGCCCTGGCCCGGCTCTCCACGCACATGCTGGAGCTGGCCAAGGGACTTCCTGTGCTGGTGGGCCTCGGACGTGCCTCCGCCCAGCGGAAGGCGCTGGAGGAGATCTCCGAGGAATACCGGTCCCGCACCATGGGGACCCTGCGGACCGCATTCCTCTCGGCCCTGGCGCTGGAACTGATCGCCACCATCTCCGTTGCCGTGGTGGCCGTGTTCATCGGTGTCCGGCTGGTGCACGGCGACATGCCGCTTGAAGCCGGACTGCTGGCCCTGATCCTGGCGCCGGACTGCTACCTGCCTTTGCGCGAGCTTGGCACCGCCCACCACGCCAGCGACGACGGCAGGGTGGCGCTCGCCGAAACCACCGCCGTCACCGGGGCCCCCGAGCCGCAGCCGCTGCCCGCAGCCCGCGCCGGCCGGCCAGGTGCCCCCATCACCGTCACCGCACTCACGGTGAGTTACGACGGAAGGCCGCAGCCCGCCGTCGGCCCGCTCACCTTCACCGCGCCGCAAAGCCGGATCACCGCCCTGGACGGCCCAAGCGGAGCCGGCAAGAGCACCGTCCTGGGTGTCTTGGCGGGGACCATCGGGCATGGAGCGGGTACTTCCGTCAGCGGCGCCATCTCCGGCCTGGACCGGCACGACATCGCCTGGGTCCCGCAGCACCCTGTGATGGTGGCGGAAACGGTCCTCGACGAGGTTGTGCTGTACCTGACCGGTAAGACGGGCATAGAGGCCAACCGTCCTCGCCGGCACGCCGCCGAGGCAGCCGCCCGAGTCTGCCTGGCGCGGGCAGCGGCCGCCCATCTTGCCGGCAAGCACCCGGCAGAGCTCAGTCCCGGCGAACTGCGCCGCGTGGCGCTGGCCCGCGGGCTGGCCCGGATCGAGGCCGGCGCCACGGTGCTCCTGCTGGATGAACCCACTGCGCATCTTGACGATGAGTCGGCGATGCTCGTGGAGGACACCATCAGGAACCTCCGCGGGCAGGTGACGGTCATCCTGGTAGCCCACGAGGAACGCACGCGGGCGCTCGCCGAACACCTCGTGCCCGTGGCCGGAAGCGGCCTCACATCCCCGGCTCCTGCGGCAGCGGTGCACGCCGGCCCGACAGCTGATCCGAGCAGCAGAAGCTCGGCAGCGGTCTCCGCGAAAGCCCGGCCGGATGCAACGGAACCCCTGGCGGACAACGCGGAGCAGGGCAACACCACCCAAACCAGTGCCAGCCAAGCCAGCCCCGTGCACCTGCTGTCCGCACTCCTGGCGCCCGTGCAGGGCAAGTTCGCGGCCGCAGCAGTGGTGGGGACCCTGGCGGCGGTCTTCGCCGTCGCCCTGTCCGGATTGTCCGGCTGGCTCATTATCCGCGCTGCCGGGCAGCCGCCCATCCTGTACCTGCTGACCGCGATCGTTGGCGTGCGGTTCTTCGGGATCGGCCGGGCGGTGTTGCGGTACTGCGAACGGTTGCTCCTGCACGATGCCGTGTTCGCGGCGCTGACCCGGCTCCGGGGCCGGCTTTGGGAGTCGCTGAGCCGGCGCGCGCTGCCGCTGCGGCGCCTGCTGCAGGGCGGCAACGTCCTGGGAACGGTGATTGACGACGTCGATACCGTCCGCGATCTCCTGCCGCGCGTGGTCCTGCCGCCGGTCACGGCGCTGGCAGTGGCTGTGCTGGCCCTTGTCACCACGTCGGTGCTGGTGCCTGCCGCGCTTCCGGCCGTGCTCGGTGCCTGCGCGGTGAGCCTCCTGCTCGCCCCCGCAGCAGCACTCTGGGGCGACCGCAAGTCCGCCACCGCTGAGCAGCTCCTCCGCGCCGGTGTCCTGCGGCGCGTGGCGGCAGCCCTTGACGCCCGGGCTGACCTGCACGCGAACGGCGCAGCTTCCCGCGTCCTGGATGGCCTCCGCGCCCAGGACCGCAACGCCACTAATGCTTCCCAGCGGTCGGCCTGGGCGGACGGCCTGGGCCAGGCCCTCACCACGGCTGCCTGCGCAAGCGCCGCGCTCGGAGCCGCCTGGCTGGCGGGCCCGGCCGTGCTCGCTGGCCAGCTTGCCCCGGAAACAGCAGCAGTGGTGGTCTTGCTGCTCCTCGCGCTGGTGGAACCTTTTGCGGCGATGACGACGGCGGTACGCCAGTTCCCGGCGCTGCGGACCGTCATGGAGCGGGTGGCGGAGTCGGGCGCCCTGGACGACGCGTCCGGCAGCGGCGAGGGTGATGGACTCCAGACTGTTCCTGCCCGCCCGGGCGGCCGTCCCGGCGTCGAACTGGCCGGGCTGTCAGCGGCCTGGCCAGGCGGTGCACCCGTGTTCGCCGGGCTGGACGCCGTGGCTGAACCCGGGCGGTGGCTGGCCGTGACCGGCCCGTCGGGGTCGGGAAAGTCCACCCTGCTGTCAGTCCTGCTGGGATTCCTTCCCGTGGCCGCAGGGCGGATCGGCGTAACTGGCCGTGCCGCGTGGTGCCCGCAGGAAGCACACCTGTTTGATTCGACGATCCGCGGCAACCTCCTCCTCGGGAAGCCCGGCAACGAAACAACCGACGACAAAGAGCAGGCAGATGCCCGGCTGCTGGAGGTGCTCGCATCGGTGGGCCTCACCGGTCTGCTGGAGCGGTTGCCGGCAGGCCTGGATACGAGGATCGGGCCGGGCGGGGCGTTCCTGAGCGGCGGGGAGCGCCAGCGCCTGGCCGTTGCCCGCACCCTGATGACCGGGGCCGAGGTGATCCTGCTGGATGAGCCCACCGCGCACCTGGATGCGGAGTCCGCCCGGGCCATGCTGGCGGATCTCCGGCAGGGACTGCGCCACCGCACCGTGGTGCTGGTGACGCACAACCCGGCTGATATCCGGCCCGAGGATGCCCGCCTGGTGCTGGCGGCCGGTTCGGAAAACCCGGGGTCTGAGGACCCACGTGCAAAGGGCTCCGCTTCAGGAACCGCTGGTGGACACCTGGTGCCGTCCTAGGCGGGGGATCAGCCGTCCACGTCGTGAAGGTGGTGGACCACGTCGTGCAGGAAGTACTGGGACAGCGTCAAGACCGTGAATTCGGAGCCGTTGCTGCGCAGCCCTTTGCGGCCCCACTCTGACTCCCGCACGGCGGCAAAGGACTCGGCGGCCTGCTTGCCTTCCGCCGTCAGTTCGGCGCTGACAACGGCGGGATCGGCGTTGGCGTAGTCCTTGTCGACGGCCGTCTGGTCCTGGTCCCAGTTCTCGAACCGGGCGTCGTCTGAATCCAGCATCAGGTTCAGCCGCTGGTCAAACAGGCTGAACACGTCCCGGACGTGGCAGGCGTACTCCAGCGCTGACCACGTGTGGTCATCCGGGCGCTCGGCCACGCCAGGGCGGCGGAGAACGGCGCGCCAGCGCGGCAGCATGCTCTCGATTGTCCCGGGCACCGTGGAGGGCGTGGTCGTGGAGGCGTCGAACGAGCATTCCGGGCAGGGACGGGTCAGCACCCAGGTCCAGTCCTTTTCATCAGGAACGATAGGCATGGAAGCAGTCTAAGCGGGATCGGGCCAGGCCATGGCAGGGCCCACCGCATCCACCGGCTGGGACAGCGGGACACCCGAACCGTCGCGCCGGCCGTGCTCCTGGGGAAGGGACCGCGCTACGCCGGCGGCGGACGAAGCCTTGGCCGGGCCGTGGCCGGCCCACGCCAGCAGGAGGATGTCCTCACCCTTCAGGAACCGGTGCGCGCGGACGCCCGCCGTCGCACGTCCCTTGGCCGGGTATTCGGAGAACGCCGTCACCTTGGCGGTGCCTGGAGCAGTTCCCGGCAGGGCGCCTGTGGTGCCGGCGATGGTCACCACCACGGCCGCTTCATCCTTGGGATGGATGGCGCCGAAGAACAAGACCTTGTCACCCGCGGCGAGTTTGATGCCGGCCATTCCACCGGCCGTCCGGCCCTGCGTCCGCACGGCGGCAGCCCCGAACTTGAGCAGCTGGGCCTGGCTGGTGAGGAACACCAGTTCGGCGTCGTCCTCGCCGGCAGGCGCCACGCCCACCACGAAGTCCATGTCCTTGAGCGAAATGATTTCCCAGTCCTCGCGGTTCAGGGGGTAGTCCGGCTGGACCCGCTTCACCACGCCCTGCGCGGTGCCGATGGCCAGGACTTCGTCCAGCCGGGCGAAGGCCACCAGGAATTCCCCCTTCTGCAGGGTGATGAAGTCCTTCGCCGGGACACCGCCGGCAAGGTTGGGCAGGCCGGAAACAGGGGGGAGGACCGGCATGTCCATCACCTGCAGGCGGAGCATGCGCCCGGAGGAGGTAACGGCGGCAATCTCGCCGCGTGCCGACGTCTTCACCACGGAAGTGAACACGTCGTGTTTGCTCCGGGGCCCGGCTTCTGCCAGGGGCTCCTGGTTGCTGGTGCGGGCGATCTGGCCGGAGGCGGTGAGGATGGCCCAGCAGGGATCGTCGGCGATCTCCAGTGCCAGGGGCACCGCCTTGCCCTTCTTGCCCGGGGCCGCGAGTTCGGCGGCCACGGTGGGGGAGACGGCTTCGGATTCGAGCAGGAGGGTGCGGCGCGGTGTCCCGTGCTCCTCCGCGATGGCGCCCAGTTCGTCCGAGACCAGGGTGCGCAGCCGCTCGTCCGAGGCGAGGATGGCTTCCAGTTCCGCGATCTCGCGGCGCAGCTCGTCCTGTTCCTTCTCCAGCTCGATCCGGGAGTACTTGGTCAGCTGGCGGAGGCGCAGTTCCAGGATGTAGTTGGCCTGGATTTCGGTGAGGTCGTAGATGGACATCAGGCGGGCGCGGGCGGCGGCTGCTTCATCCGAGGAGCGGATGATCTGGATGACCTCGTCGATGTCCACGATGGCGATGAGCAGGCCCTCCACCAGGTGGAGGCGGTCCTTCTTCTTCCCCAGCCGGTACGCCGTGCGCCGGCGCACCACGTCGATCCGGTGGTTCACGTAGACAGTCAGCAGCTGCACCAGGCCCAGGGTCTGCGGCTGGCCATCCACCAGGGTCACGTTGTTGATGCCGAAGGAATCCTCCATCGGCGAGTAGCGGTAGAGCTGCTGGAGCACGGCGTTGGGGTTGAAGCCGTTCTTGAGTTCGATCACCAGCCGCAGCCCGTGCTTGCGGTCCGTCAGGTCAACGATGTCGCTGATGCCGGTCAGCTTCTTGGCGTTGACGGCGTCCTTGATCTTTTCGATGACCTTTTCGGGGCCCACCATGTAGGGCAGTTCCGTGACCACCAGGCCCGTCCGGCGGGCCGAGAGCTGCTCGACCTCCACCTTGGCGCGGGTCTTGAAGGAACCGCGACCGGTGGCGTAGGCATCGCGGATGCCGTCCAGCCCCACGATCCGGCCGCCGCTGGGCAGGTCCGGGCCGGGGACGAACCGCATGAGGTCATCCAGGGTGGCGTCCGGGTTGGCAATCAGGTGCCGGGCGGCGGAGATGACTTCCACCAGGTTGTGCGGGGCCATGTTGGTGGCCATGCCGACGGCGATGCCCGTGGCACCGTTGACCAGCAGGTTGGGGAACGCGGCGGGGAGGACTTCCGGCTGGGTCAGCTGGTTGTCGTAGTTGGGGACAAAGTCCACCACGTCCTCATCGAGGTGGTCGGTGAGGGTGAGGGCGGCGGCAGCCATGCGGGCTTCGGTGTAGCGCGGGGCCGCCGGGCCGTCGTCGAGCGAGCCGAAGTTGCCGTGCCCGTCGATCAGGGGCAGCCGCAGGGAGAAGTCCTGGGCCATGCGCACCATGGCGTCGTAGATGGCGGTGTCGCCGTGCGGGTGCAGTTTGCCCATGACCTCGCCCACCACGCGGGCGCTCTTGACGTGGCCGCGGTCCGGGCGCAGGCCCATGTCGCTCATCATGTAGAGGATGCGCCGCTGCACGGGTTTCAGGCCGTCCCGGGCGTCCGGAAGCGCGCGGGAGTAGATCACCGAATACGCGTACTCCAGGAAGGAGCCTTCCATTTCGGAGGTCACATCGATGTCCACGATGTTCTCCGTGTAGGGCGTGCTGTCTTCCACAGCGGGGGTGGAACTTTGGCGGCGGGCCATGGGGGTTGGTAAATCCTTCTGGGTACTGAGCAGCGAACGGGGGTGTGCTGCCATAGTTTTTGGCTAGGCTAAGCCTATGGTGGATCAGCCCGGGGACGGCGAATATCCGGAACATTGGGAAGCCGATGTCGTACTGCGTGACGGCGGAACGGCCCACCTGAGGCCAATCCACCCGTCCGATGCCGATGCCGTCCAGGCCTTCCATATCGGGCAGTCGCAGGACTCAATCTACATGCGCTTCTTCGCGTTCAAAGCCAGGTTGTCCAGTAAAGAGCTTAAGCGCTTCACGGAGGTTGACTACAAAGACCGGGTGGCTTTTGTGATCACCATCCGCGGCGAAATTGTCGGCATCGGCCGGTATGACCGGCTCGATGACCCCGCCGAGGCCGAGGTGGCATTCAACATTTCCGACGCCCACCAGGGCCGGGGGATCGGCTCCATCCTGCTGGAACACCTGGCCGCGGCCGCCCACGAAAACGGGATCCGGCGGTTCAGCGCCGAGGTGCTGCCGGAGAACCGGAAGATGCTGATGGTGTTCTCCGACGCCGGGTACGACGTCCGGCGGCATTTCGACGACGGTGTGGTCAGCCTCGAGTTCAACATCGATCCCACCGAGAAGTCGCGGGCGGTGATGGAATCCCGCGAGCACCGTGCCGAGGCGAGGAGCGTGCGGGACCTGCTGACGCCGTCGTCCATTGCCGTCATCGGTGCCAGCCGCAAATGGGGCACGGTGGGATACCAGCTGCTGGAGCACATCATCGAAGGCGGGTTCCACGGCCCGGTCTACGCGATCAACCCCGAAGCGCTGGAGCTTGCCGGCATGCTGTCCTTCGGCAAACTGTCCGAGGTTCCGGAGCCCGTCCAGCTTGCCGTCGTGGCCGTGCCCTATGAGGAAGTGCCCGCCGTGGTGGCGGACTGTGCAGCCGCGGGCGTCAGGGGACTTGTGGTGGCGTCGGCAGGCTTCGCGGACGACGGCGAACGCGGCCTTCTGCGCCAGCGTGACCTCGTGCGGCAGGCGAGGGCCAGCGGCATGCGCGTGATTGGGCCGGCCTCCCTGGGCATCGTGAACACCAACCCGGACGTGTCCCTGAACGCCTCCATGGCGCCTACGCTGCCGCTGCGCGGGGGACTGGGCCTGTTCAGCCAATCAGCGGCGATTGGTGTCTCGCTCTACGCTGCCTCGAGCCGGCGCCGGCTGGGACTCTCCACATTCCTGTCAGCCGGGAACCGGGCCGATGTTTCGGGCAACGACATGATGCAGTACTGGGAAGACGATCCCGACACGGCCGCCGTCGGCCTTTACCTTGAATCGATTGGCAACCCGCGCAAGTTTTCCCGGCTCGCACGGCGGCTGGCCCGCACCCGCCCGGTGATCGTTGCGAAGTCCGACGCCATGGGGCTGCGGCTGCCGCCGGGGCATGCCGTCCGGACCACGCAGGCGCCTTCCGGGGCGCTGGACGCCATGCTGCGCCAGTCCGGAGTGATCCGGGTGGAAACCATCGAGCAATTGATGGACGTGGCGCAGGTGGTGTCCGGCCAGCCCCTTCCCCTGGGGCCGGGACTCGCGATCTTCAGCAACTCGCACGCGCTGGGCAATGTGGTGGCGGACAGCGCCTCGTCCCAAGGGCTCACCGTCGAAGAACTGGTGACGGGCGTGGATCTCGACGCCGGGCAGTCGGTTGCGCTGCCTGCCCTGCGCGCCAGCCTGCTCAAGGTGCTGGAGCAGGACGATGTCCACTCGGCGGTGGCCGCGCTCCTGCCCGCGCGGGGACTGACCGTGGACAGCATCGCCGAAATACTGGCCGAGTGTTCGGCCATAGCCGGCAAGCCCGTGGTGGCGGCGTTCACCGGCATCCTGGACGCGTCGATTTACGTGGAGGGAATGGTGGGTTCGCATGAACGCGCCGTGCCTTGCTTCTCCAATCCGGGTGCTGCGGTGGCTGCGCTCGCGGCTGTGGCCAGGTACTCGGAATGGGTGTCCCGGGACCAGGGCCATTTTGTGGAGCCCGACGGCTGCAGCCCGGAGCTCGCGCGGACCGAACTCGAAGCCCTGCTGCGGGACGTTAAGGGCGAGCAGCTCAAACGCCTGGATCCTGCAGCTACCGCCTCATTGCTGGGCCACTACGGCATCACGGTGCTGCCTTCCGTGGGCTTTGACACTGCGGATGAGGCAGTGCAGGCGGCGGAATCGCTTGGCTGGCCGGTGGTGTTGAAGACCACCGATCCTGCCTTGCGGCACCGGCTTGACCTCGGCGGCGTGCGTTTGGACATCCAGGATGCCGATTCGCTGCGGCAGAACGTACTGCAGATGCGGCGGGTCCTGTCCAACTATGGCGACCCCGCGCTGGAAGTGCAGAGCATGGCCCCGGTTGGCCAGGCGTGCACGTTCCGGGCCATCGAGGACCCGCTGCTGGGGCCGGTCATCTCGTTCGGGCTCGCCGGGGACGCCGTGAACCTGCTGGACGACTGGTCGCACCGGGTGCCGCCATTGTCCGCGGCGGACGTGGACGACTTCATCCGCGGCCCGCGTGCCTCGCGGAAGCTGTTCGGTTACCAGGGCCTGCCGGCCGTGGATGTGGCTGCGCTGGAGGACCTGGCCGGCCGGCTTGCCTGGCTGAAGGACAACCATCCAGAAATCGCCCTGGTGGAATTCAACCCGGTCCTGTGCGGCACGTCGGGTTTGACCATCCTTGCCGCGGACATCCGGATCGGCAACCCCGCCCAGCGCACGGACAGCGCGCGCAGGGCCATGCTGGGCTGACGCGGTTAGCAAGAGTCCGGCCGATCTGTGAAAATGGGGTAATGAGCTCACAGCCTCCCGCTTCGGCGCCCGAAACGCCCGGCAACGAAACCCAGGCAGTCCGCCACCACAGCTCACACAGCCACACCGCACAAGGCCAGAGCCTGGAAGGCGCCCTGCAGAAGGCCGGCTTCTACCCCCGCCTCGTGGCAGATGTTGTGGACGACGCCCTGGACGGCCGCGACTGCGTGGCGCACCTGGTGCACCTGGAGACCCACTTCGACCGCGCCGAAGTCCGCCGCCACATTACGGTGCTGGTACTGACCGCGGACATGCTTGTCATCACCCACGTCGATGACCAGCAGCTTGATGAAGCCGGCGAACAGATTGTGGCCCAAATTTCCACTGAATCCGTCCCCGTGGCCCAGATCCGCTCCGTGGTGCTCAGCTACATGTACTCGCAGCCGCAGAACTACAAGCCTTCCGACCCCGTCCGCGAAGTCACCTTGTCCATTGCGTGGTCCGGCGGGCAGCGCCTGGATATGGGACCCGCCAGTTGCGGCGACCCCCAGTGCGAAGCAGACCACGGCTACAGCGGCACCATTGCCCAGGAGGACATCGTCCTGCGGATCAGCGCCGAGGCGGACGGGCTGCAGGCAGTCCAGGACGCCAAGCTCTTTGCCCGGGCACTTCGGGCCGTGAACACAGGGTCGCCGGCCCCGCAGCCGCACGTCCAGTCCATGCCGCCGCGGCCGCGTGCCGGTGTTTTCGGCAACCGCCTCAGCCGCGGGCACCAGCAGCGCTGATGCCCGAAGACCGCCAGCCGACAGATATCGTTCCGCCCGCCCGGCCAGGCCTCGAGTTTGTTATGCCGCCGGCCCCCGCATACGGGCAGCGTTCCATTGCCGAGGTGCTCACGAGCGCCGCGGCCAGCATGGGTTTGGACGGGTTCGCCAACACGCTCGGCCTTCCGGCAGCCTCGCGGGTGTGCGTTGTCCTCGCCGACGGGCTGGGCCGGAACCTGCTGAAGCAGAAATCCGCCCACACGCCGTTCCTGCGCTCCGTGATGCAGGCCGGGCAGGGCGAAGTTCCCGTATGGCTCGATTCCACCTTTCCGTCCACCACCGCAGCGGCCTTATCCAGCTTCGGCACCGGCCAGGCTCCGGGCCAGCACGGCATGGTGGGCTACGACGTCCTCGATCCGCGGCAGGACAAGGTGGTCAACCTGCTGGGGAACTGGGATCCCGGCGTCGACCCCGCCGCCTGGCAGCCCTTTCCCACCGTGCTCGAACGCGCTGCGGAGCATGTGGATGTCACCACCGTGAGCCTTCCGCAGTTCGCGGATTCCCCCATGACCCGCGCCGCCCTGCGTGGCGGCAGGCATATTTCCGGAGTCACTTCGCATGCCCGCACGGCCTCCGCAGCCGAGGCCATGGCCTCTGCGGGTCCGTCGCTGATGTACTTCTACGTGAACGAACTGGACAAAGCCGGGCACCGCCACGGCTGCCAGTCCGAGCAATGGGAGCACCAGCTCGAAGAGCTCGACGCCACCGTGAAGCGCCTGAGTAATACCCTGCCCGCAGGCACCACTATCCTGCTCACGGCGGACCACGGCATGCTGGATGTCCCCGAGCAGCAACGGATCGACTACTCCGCCGAACCTGCGCTGCTGGAGGGGGTCCGGCACACGGCCGGCGAACCGAGGATGGTCCACCTTTACCTTGAAAATGGAACCGGCCCGGACGTCCGGGACCGGCTGCTCGCGGCATGGCGGGCGCGTTTCGGTGACCGGATCTGGGCCTTCACCAGGGAGGACGCCATTGCGGCGGGCCTCTTCGGTACGGTGCGTCCCGCCGTCGAAGGCAGGATCGGTGACGTGATGATCGCTGCACGGGATCCACTGGCGCTGTACGACACCCGCCGTGTCCGTCCCGCCGCCATGGAAGTGGTAGGCCAGCACGGTTCCTTGACCAAGGCTGAGCGGGAGGTCCCCCTGCTCTGCTTCCCAGCCGGCGGCAGGAGCCCCCGGCGTGGCTGAACTGGTCTTTTTCTCCGGCACCATGGACTGCGGAAAGTCCACCTTGGCCCTGCAGATGGACCACAACCACCGCGCCAGGGGACGCGGCGGCGTACGGTTCAGCCGGAACGACCGCGCCGGGGAATCACGGATCTCCAGCCGCCTGGGCCTGCAGACCGACGCCGTAGAGGTGCTGGACAGCACGGACTTCTGGGAGGAAGTCATGCTGCGCCGCACCCAGGGGCAGCGCATCGATTACCTGATTTGTGACGAGGCCCAGTTCTACACGCCGGAGCAGGTGGAACAGCTGGCGAAGGTGGTGGACGAGATTGACGTGGACGTCTTCGCGTTCGGCATCACCGCAGACTTCCGCACCAGACTGTTTCCGGGCTCCCAGCGGCTCGTGGAGTTGGCGGACCGGGTGCAGGTCCTGCAGGTGGAGGCACTGTGCTGGTGCGGCCGCCGCGCCACGCACAATGCCAGGACGGTCGACGGCGTGATGGTCACCGAGGGTGCGCAAGTGGTGGTTGGTGATGTGGACATGGCGATGGACGCCGCCCCTGGAACGCCTGAGCTGGACCATGATCCGGTGGTGGGATACGAGACGCTGTGCCGCCGACATTACATGCGGCGGGTGACTGCCCACGGGGCCGCCCTGATGGGCCGGCAGGATCCGCTGCTGCCGTTCGAGGTTGATGCGTGCTTGTGGCGTGGCTCCGGCGGTACAGGAGCATCAGGGGCTTAGGGCCGGCCTGACTCTCCGCGGCGACGCCACATGGCGCTGCTGCGCTTCGGCGCCGGCGACTTTTGCCGCTTACTGCTCCTTCGTCGCTCTGACGCAAGCTACACAGATGACCCCGGCACCTACGCTGGGTGCCCGGCCTCTGACCGCCTACTCGCTGCGCGTGCCGAACACAATCTCGTCCCAGGACGGAACGCTCGAACGCTTGGGCCTGCCCGGCTGGCGCTCGGGTGCGCTGGTTTCCGGGAGCTGGCCGGTAACGGGGGAGCTGTCGTCGGGCCGGGGAGCCGGACGCCGCGGGTTGTTGCCCAGTAACTCGTTCAGGCCAGCGCCACTGGAGGGATTGACGCTTTCGGAAGAGGCAGCGGCGCTCCCGCCAGCCTCACTGCTGCCTTCGTCCCCGGAAACCTGCCCCTGAGTGCCGCCCGAGGGCCGCTGGGGGGAGGCCACAATGGTGATCTCGCGGGTTTGGGTGCTGACGCCGTCGTGCAGTTTGAGGGCATCTTCCATCGCCTCCCGGTGCGGAGGTATGAGGCTGAGCCGCGACAACATGGAAGGCCTGGCATCACGCCGCCGGGTGAAGGAGTTGGCCTGGGCGGCTGGAGTTTCGGTGGTTTCCTCTGGCGACTCGTCGGCATGCTCCTCAGCCTCGGGGATGACCTCCGACGGCCGGGGGTGGGCGGCGGGGACGCCATGGGTCAGCAGCAGCGCCAGGGCGTCGTCGGAATCCTCGTCCACACCCAGCCGCTGGCCCCGGCGGGACCGCAGCATGTCCAAAAGTCCATCCGATTCCTTGCCGTCGGGTTGGCCCTCGGCGCCCGGTGACGGGCGGGTGGAATCGGCGTCGGTTTCAAAGTCGAAGGGGCGGTCGGTGACGGCGGAGAGCCTTCGGGCCGGAACGGGCCCGTCCAGGGGCTCGAGCTCGCTGAGCTGCTGGGCCCAACGGTTGGCATTGTGCAGCGACTTCCGGGTAGGACTGAATGTCCAAAGTGCTGGCGGTTCTTCACCGATCCCGGCTTTTCCACCGGTGTTTGCCTCGAAACTGGCCGATACTGTCCACGTGCCATCCTGGCGCCGCCAGGAATCCCACTCCACGGAGGAGGGGTCGATGCCGTGGGCAGAAAGCCTGTGGGCGACCATGTCATCCAGGGTGGCCGGATTGTCGCCGAACGCGGACCGGTAGATGTCGTGGCCGGGCGAAGGGGAAGCCACTTCCACCTTGCGGGCCTGCTGGGCCACGTACTCGCGTTCCGCCAGTACGGGTCCCTCGTAGCGTTCCACTTTTGCCAGCGGCAGGCCGGACAGCTCGGCCACCTCCGCAGCCGTGGCGCCGGCCCGGATACGGGCCTGGATGTCCCTCGGGGACAGGGGAATGGCGGGCCGCTCGGCAGCAGGCCTGGGAGCAGGCCTGCTTGCGGTCCTCAGCGCTTCATCGATCGGCAGCTGGAACATCTCGCCGCCGGCCCCGCTCAACAGGAGATGCGTCCCGTCGTCGTGTACGCCTACAAGCCGTAGATCCTGCATACAAATCCTCCACCCTGGCATTACTATCAACCGAAACTCTGCCACCCGGTGAACCCGTTTTGGGTCAAGGGGCAGGGCGCGCCGCGATATTCCGGCTGCCCGCTGTGCTGGGGAGCTGCAACTGGCAAAGCCACTGGTCTTCCATACGGACTCAAACGCGACGCCTGCAGCCTTGGAATGTGTTGGGCAGCAAGCGCAGGCAGTACGACGGCGGGACTGGCACCTGCAGTCGGCGTCACTTATGCGCCAGGGCAGGCAGCCCGGGTCACCTGCGTGCCAAGGCCGCCGTCAGTTTGTCCGGATGCCGCGAGGAGGTCAGCCAATACGGGGTCTGGTCCGACGGATCCGTGATCTGGATCTTGACCACGGGGTCAATCCAGCCCCGGATGCACAGGTAGGCCAATCCGTTGAGCCGGGTTCCGCGTTCTGCCGTGGCCTCCTCTTTCCGGAACGCCTCCACTGCACCCACAAAACGCCGTTCAATGCTGGCCCGGCCCACGGTCAGCGAATCGTCAGTCACCACAATGGCCGGGGTGGACAGGACCAGGAGGATGGCGATGATTGCGAAGAGCACCGCTGCGGCCGTGTATCCCGCCGTCATGCTGATGGGTGCGAACACCAGGATGCCGGCCCCCGCCACACCGGCAGAGATGATCCAGATCCACACGTTGGGCCACAGCTTCTCCCGATAGATCACCGGCGCCCCTGGGGAAGGTATCTCGGGCACGGGCGCAGGGGAGGTTGATTCGGGCATAAGCCAAGCTTTCCATTTTTGCCCGGCTATTTCACCTTGGCTCAACCCGGCTGTTTCCCTTGCACGCAACCCTTCCCTCACCGGTACCCCGTGAGAAGCGAAACCCCCGCCGGTACCGCGCTCCCGGCCGGTGGACCTAGGACTGATTTGGGGGCGCGGGTTAGAGTGAGTGACTGTGACTGATCATCCCGCCACAGTAGACACGTTCCCTGACGAAGCCGCCGCGTCCGCGGTTCCGGCCACCCTCGGCGCTCCCACCCTGCAGGTCCAGCTGAAGATGCTCGACCCGGAGCTTGAGGCGCCGTCCTATGCCCACCCGGGCGACGCCGGTGCGGACCTCCGTGCACGCGAGGATGTTGTCCTGAAACCGGGGGAGCGGAAACTTGTCCCCACGGGCGTGGCCATCGCCCTCCCCGACGGCTTCGTTGCGCTGATCCACCCCCGCTCGGGCCTGGCCACCAAACACGGCCTCACCATCGTGAACGCTCCGGGAACGGTGGATGCGGGCTACCGCGGTGAAATCTCCGTCACCCTGCTGAACACCGATGCGACGCAAAGCATCGAGCTGCGCCGCGGCGATAGAATTGCCCAGATGGTCATTCAGCGTGTTGAGTACGCGCAGTTCGTCGCTGTCGACGAACTGAGCGGGTCCGTGCGTGGCTCGGGAGGATTCGGTTCCACGGGCGGCTTCAACGTGCCAGGCGCCTGAACCTTTTTCTTCCCCCCAGCCGTTCCCAGGTCAGGAATGTTTCCTGCCGGACGGTCATAAAGCACCACGGCGGGACCCCCACGGGCCAGCCCGGCAACCAACTAAGGAGACACCCAAATGGTCTTTGGGCTCGGCAGGAAAGCCAAGAAGGAACAAGCAGCCGAACCGGATGAACTGTTGCCTGCCGCGGAGACCGCGCAGGAGGCGAAGGACAGTTCCGGACACCGTGCGGACGGCCCTTTCGATGAGTCAGAAATCAGCAGCCGTGATGGCTACGTTGACCTGGGCGCGCTCCTGATCACCCCCAGTGAAGGGCTCCAGCTCCGGCTCGAGGTGGAAGAAGCGACGCAGCGCGTCGTCGCGGTCACCATGGACCTGAACGGTTCCAGCCTCCAGCTCCAGGCATTCGCAGCCCCCAAGAGCGAGGGCCTCTGGGACGAGATCCGGGAACAAATCGGCCAGTCCGTCGGTGTCCAGGGCGGCCAGGTGGAGGAGATCGACGGTCCCTTCGGAACCGAGCTCGTGGCAAAACTGCCCGCAGGCCTGCCGGACGGGAGCCAGGGCTACCGGGTGGCCCGCTTCATTGGCGTGGACGGCCCCCGCTGGTTCCTGCGCGGCGTCCTGGGCGGAGCCGCGGCACTGGAACGGCCCGCCGCGGAACCCCTCGAAGCACTGTTCCGGCAGGTAGTGGTGATCCGGGGAGACAACCCGATGCCGCCGCGCGATCTGCTGCAGCTGCGCCTGCCCAAGGACGCTACCCCGACGCCGCCGCCAGGCGCGGCAGCACGTCCGGAACCATCACTGCAGGAACCTGAACGTGGTCCTGAAATCACCCAGATTGGCTGATATCGCATCAGGTGGAGCCCCGCTTGGCGACAGCGGAGATGTTCCCCTCAGCCAGTTGCCGGTCAAGGGACGCGTTGTGTGCCGCGGGTGGATCGAATCGGTCACCTACGTTCCAACCGACCGGACCGCGGAGTTCAGCGCCATGGTCTCCGACGCCGATGCCCGCCACCGCACCGCCGGCGCCGCTGCAGGACAGCCCGCCAGGCTGCGCGTGGTATGGCTGGGACGGCGGCGCGTACCCGGTATCGACGCCGGCACCGAGGTGCGGCTGGAAGGAATGCTCTCGGCGGTGCAGGGCCTGCCCACGATGTTCAACCCACGCTACGAAATACTGTCCCGCCAGGAGAATGAATGACCGTGCCCAATCCAGACCCTTCCACTGGACCTGGACCCGACGGCCAGGAGGCCGGCCAGGCAAAACCGGAAGAGGGGCGGATCCCTGGCGAGGGCGAGACGCCGTCGCCGATGGCAGGACTTGCTGCCGAATACGCTGCGAAGGCGGGGCTGCACCGCACGCATGACGGACGTGTGGACGTACTGCGCAGCGCCGGCGGAGTCCAGGGTATTGCCGAAAGTATCCTGCCGGGCCTGGTGTTCCTCGTGGCGTACACCATCAGCCGGGACCTCACTGTTTCACTCGTGGCCGCCTTGGCCGCTGCCGCGGCGTTCACCGTGGTCCGGCTGGTGCAGCGGCGCCCCCTGACGCAGGCATTGGCGGGTGTGGTGGGCGTGGGCATTTCCGCCTGGCTGGCGAACACTACCGGCAAGGCTGAGGACTTCTACCTGCCGGGCTTTTTCACCAACGCGGCCTACATCGTGGCCATGGTGATTTCGATCCTGGTCAAGTGGCCGGTGGCCGGGCTGTTGTTCGGGTTCATCCGCAACGAGGGCCTGGACTGGCGCAAGGAACCCGCGCGGCTCAAGGCTTACCGGCTCGGCACCTGGATCATCGTTGCCGTCCTGGTGCTCCGGCTTGTGGTCCAGGTACCGCTCTATCTCCTGGGACCCGAGGGGCTGGCCGCCCTCGCCACCACCAGGCTCATTATGGGCGCTCCGCTGTACATCCTGGGCATCTGGGTGGCCTGGCTCATCACCCGGCCGGCACCGGCAAGCACGGGGGCAGAGGACGGCGCAGCCTCAACGGACGCAACAGCCCGCGACTAGCCGTCGAACAGAACTAGCCGTCGAACCCGTCGTCCTCCGGGCTCTGCTGCTCTGCGTGGCCCGTGCCGGCGTCAACCCGCGGCCGCGGCGGTTCCGAAGAATCGGGAGAGAGCAGCGCGCGAAGCTCGTCCTCCGCGGCAATGGTGGTGACAAAGAACAGTTCGTCGCCACCGTCAATAACGTCGTCGCGGCTCGGCGTAATCGGTGCGTGGTCCCGGAGGATGGCCACCAGGGTGGAGTCCTCGGGCCACTGGATGTCGCCCACCGTACTGCCGATAACGTGGGAGTCGTGCGGAACGGTGAACTCCACCAGTGAGGACACGCCGGTCTGGAGCGTCAGCAGCCGGACGAGGTCGCCAATCTCCACAGCTTCCTCCACCAGCGCCGTCATCAGCTGGGGAGTGTTAACGGCAACGTCCACGCCCCATGAATCGTTGAACATCCAGTCGTTCTTGGGATTGTTCACCCGGCCCACAGTGCGGCCAACTCCGAATTCGGTTTTCGCCAGCAGGGACACCACCAGGTTGACCTTGTCATCACCGGTTGCCGACACCACCACGTCAGCGTCCTCCACCTTGGCGCCCTGCAGCGTACTCAGCTCGCAGGCGTCGCCCACCAGCCAGTGGGCGCCGCGGAGCCCGCTGCGCCCAATGACCTCAGGCTTGAGGTCGATCAGCAGGATTTCGTGCTTGTGCGCCAGGAGTTCCCGGGCGATGGACGACCCGACACTGCCGGCACCCACAATCACAACTTTCATTGGTACTCCTTGGCGGGTGCTTTGGCGAGGATCTGGGCGACTTGGGCGCTGCGGTCTACCTGCAGCATGGCGTGGACGGTATCGCCGTCCTGGTAGGCAGTACCGGCGTCGGGAAGCAATCCTTCGCCGAAGCGGGTGAGGTACGCGATGCGGATGGCGGCCGCCTTTTCGATGCTGCTGATCCGGTGGCCGATCCAGCCGGCGTCGAGATCCAGTTCGGCCAGCACCAGGCGTCCTGAAGGCTCCCGGAAATCGCCGGCCAGGTGCTGTTCGGGAAGGATGCGCCGCAGCACCTGGTCTGCGCTCCAGCGGACCGCCGCCACGGTGGGGATTCCCAGGCGCTGGTAGATTTCGGCCCGGCCGGGATCGTAGATCCTGGCGACAACATGGGGGACATGGAACGTTTCCCTGGCCACGCGGGTGGCAAGGATGTTGGAATTGTCACCGCTGGAGACTGCGGCGAAGGCGTACGCTTCGGCGACGCCGGCCTGCTTGAGGGTGTCCCGGTCGAACCCCACTCCGGTGACCTTGCGGCCCGTGAAGCCCTGGCGGAGCCTGCGGAAAGCGCGGTCGTCCTGGTCGATGATGGCCACGGAGTGCCCGGCGTCTTCAAGGGTGTGCGCCAGCGTGGCCCCTACCCGGCCACATCCCATGATCACGAAATGCGCCACCAGTATCTCCTCTTGTTTCTTTCCGGTTCGTCCTGCCGCTAGAACTCTACCGTCAGGGCCCGGAATGCCGCTGTTCACCGGCCGTCATGACACAGCCCGGGAATCAGACTAGCTTTGTGGGGTGCTGACAATATTCAACGCGGTCAAGCGCGTGCTGGTGGGACGGCCGTTCCGGAACGACCGGATGGCCCACACCCTGCTTCCGAAAAAGATCGCACTTCCGATTTTCGCGTCGGACGCGCTGTCCTCGGTGGCCTATGCGCCGGACGAAATCCTGCTGACCCTGGCCCTGGCCGGTGTCAGCGCTGTGGCGTTCTCGCCGTGGGTTGGTTTGGCCGTGATGGTGGTGCTGCTGACGGTGGTGGCCTCATACCGGCAGAATGTCCACGCGTACCCTTCCGGCGGCGGCGACTACGAGATCGCCAACGAGAACCTGGGCAAGTTCGCCGGCCTCACGGTGGCGTCCGCCCTGCTGGTGGATTACGTGCTGACCGTCGCGGTGTCCATGTCCTCGGCGGCCGCGTACCTGACGACGGCGATCCCGTCCCTGCACGGCCGGCAGGCCGTGATTGCCACGATCGGCGTCGTCATCCTCGCCCTGGTCAACCTGCGCGGCATCAAGGAAGCCGGCAGCGTGTTCGCGGTTCCCACCTACATCTTTATGGCATCCATCTTCGGTATGACCGCTGTAGGCATTTTCCAGGCCGCCACCGGGCAACTGGGCGAAGCACCGTCCGCAGCCTTCACCATTGTCCCCGCGGCGGGCTTCGACGAGGGGCTGGTGGGCCTGGCGGGCGCCTTCCTCCTGCTGCGTGCCTTCTCTTCCGGGGCCGCGGCACTCACCGGAGTGGAGGCCATCAGCAACGGCGTCCCCAACTTCAAAGTCCCCAAGAGCAAAAACGCCGCCACCACGCTGCTGCTGCTGGGCGTTATCGGCGCAGCCATGCTGGCGGGCATCATCTACCTGGCCAACGCCATCAAGGTCCACATTGTGCTGGACCCGGCCAAGGAGTTCCTGCTCAACGGAAACCCGTTGCCCGAGGACTACATCCAGAACCCGGCCATCAGCCAGATCGCACAGACTATCTTTGGCCCCGGCTCCATCCCGTTCTATATCGTGGTGGCTGCCACCGGCGTCATCCTGGTTTTCGCCTCCAACACCGCCTTCAACGGCTTCCCTGTCCTGGGCTCCATCCTCGCCCAGGACGGTTACCTTCCGCGCCAGCTCCGCACCAGGGGCGACCGGCTCGCCTTCAGCAACGGCGTCCTGGCCCTCGCCGCCGGCGCCCTGGTGCTGATCATCGCGTTCAACGCCGATGTCACAAAACTCATCCAGCTCTACATCGTGGGCGTCTTTATCTCCTTCACCGCCAGCCAGCTGGGCATGATCCGGCACTGGGGCCGGGAACTGAAACTGGCCAAGGACAAGGCTGTGCGGCGCCGGATGGCGAAGTCCCGGGCCATCAACACCGTGGGCTTCGGCATGACCGCCCTGGTGCTGGTGATTGTGCTCATTACCAAGTTCGAGCAGGGCGCCTGGATCGCGCTGCTCGCCATGTTCGTCCTCTTCCTGATCATGTGGAGCATCCGGGCGCACTATGACAATGTGGCCAGGGAACTGGCAGTGGACGCGGATTCCTCACCGCGTGCCCTGCCCACCCGCGTCCATGCCGTCCTGCTGGTGTCCCACGTCCGCAAGCCCGTCCTCCGGGCCCTGGCTTACGCACGCGCTTCCCGGCCATCAAGGCTGGACGCCATCACCGTGGACATCGATCCCGAGGAAACGGCGCACACGGTGGCTGACTGGGAGAAGCTGGACATTCCGGTGCCGCTGACCGTGCTGGCCAGCCCCTACCGGGAGACCGTCACGCCCATCATGGAGTACGTCAAGCAGATGCGGCGGGATTCACCCCGGGACCTCGTGGTGGTGTACATCCCCGAGTACGTGGTGGGTAAGTGGTGGGAGCAACTGGTCCATAACCAGACCGCCCTGCGCATCAAGACCCGGCTGCACTTTGAGCCCGGCGTGATGGTGGCCAGCGTTCCGTGGCAGCTCAAATCATCCGAAGAAGCGAAGAACCTGCAGGACGTGCAATGACCGCAAAGACACAAACCCAGCCGGCACCCACCGGAGAAACCGGCACCGAAGTAGTGCTCGACGTCGGGCCCGTTGCCCACGGCGGCCACTGCGTGGCCCGGCACGAGGGCCGCGTCATATTTGTCCGCCACGCCATCCCCGGCGAGAAGGTGCGGGCCAGGCTCACCGACGCCGACGACAAGGCCAAGTTCTGGCGGGCTGACGTGGTGGACGTCCTTGAAGCCTCGCCGGACCGGATGGACCATTTCTGGCACCCGGCCGATTCACGCCGCGCCTGGGGGCACGGCCACCCGCCGGTTGGCGGAGCCGAGTTCGGCCACATTGCACTGGCCCGCCAGCGCAGCCTCAAGGCAGATGTGCTCACCGAACAGCTCAAGCGGCTCGCCGGCGTCGAGCAGTTGCCGGACAGCTGGGCAGGAACGTCCGTGGAGGCAGTAGGGGACGCGTCCGACGGCGGCAGCGGCCTCGGGTGGCGGACCAGGGCGAGCTTCTCGGTCACCCCCGGCGGCAAACTGGGCATGCACGCCCACCGGTCCGGCGACATCATCCCCGTGCGTGAGATGCCGCTGGCCATCGATGCCATTAATGACCTGCGCCTGTGGGACATCGACCTGCAGGGCGTGGACCGGGTGGAGGTGGCTGCGCCTGCCAACGGCTCGCGCCCGCTGGTACTGCTGGCCCCGGCGGAGGGCACCAAGCCGAAACGGCTCAACGCCATCGCCGCCCAACTGCCCGACGACGTATCCGTGGCTGCTTTTGATCCCCTGACAGAGGCCGTTGAGCGGGTGCGCGGACGGCAGTGGGTGCAGGAATCAGCGGCCGGCCACGACTACCGGGTGACCGGCGCCGGGTTCTGGCAGATCCACCGCGACGCGCCCGGGACACTTGTGGGGGCTGTCACAGAATTCCTTCAGGGCGGCGGCTTCCTGCATCCCGGCGCCGTCGTGGCGGACCTGTACGCCGGAGCGGGCCTTTTCACGGCGGTCCTTGCCGATGCAGTGGGTGAAACCGGTTCCGTCCTGTCCGTTGAAGGCGCCCCGGGCACCAGCCGGGATGCACGAAAGAACCTGCACGCAGCGCCGCACGTGGAGATCATCCAGGGCCGGGTGGAGCGTGTCCTGCGCCAGAAACCGCGGGATTTCGATGCCCTGGTCCTTGACCCGCCCCGGGCAGGCGCCGGGAAAGCCGTGGTGGGGCAGCTTGTTGCCTCGCACCCGCGCGCCATTGCCTATGTGTCCTGCGACCCGGCGTCGTTCGCCCGTGACGTGGGGTACTTCCGGCAGGCCGGCTGGGAGCTCTCGGCCCTGCGGGCCTTCGACCTCTACCCCCACACCCACCACCTCGAGACGGTGGCTTTGCTCACTCCGGTTCCCTGATGCCCTAACGTATTTCGACTACTATGGCGGTAGTAGTCCCACGTCGCGCTCCGTAATCACGGCCGGCCGTGTGCAATTTTCGGGCCTTGAACATAATTAGGGCCTCCTAACTAGCAGGCGGTCAACCGCGCGACAAAGATGAAACTGTTGCGAGAGGAGTCCTGCGATGAGCACTGTGGACAGCTTCGGTTCAAAAGGCAAACTTAATGTAGCCGGAACCGAGTATGAAATTTTCCGGTTGAACTCCGTTGAAGGTGCAGAAAACCTTCCGTTCAGCCTCAAAGTATTGCTTGAAAACCTGTTGAGGACCGAGGACGGCGCGAACATCACTGCCGATCACGTCCGCGCCTTGGCAGGCTGGGATCCCAACGCCCAGCCAGATACAGAAATCCAGTTCACGCCGGCCCGCGTGATCATGCAGGACTTCACCGGCGTTCCCTGCGTGGTTGACCTGGCGACGATGCGCGAAGCGGTCAAGGAACTGGGCGGCGACCCCAAGCGGGTGAACCCGCTGGCACCGGCCGAAATGGTCATTGACCACTCGGTCCAGATCGATGCCTTCGGCAACTCCGGCGCACTGGAGCGCAACATGGAGATCGAATACCAGCGCAACGGGGAGCGTTACCAGTTCCTGCGCTGGGGCCAGACGGCGTTTGACGACTTCAAGGTTGTCCCCCCGGGAACCGGCATCGTGCACCAGGTCAACATCGAGTACCTGGCCCGCACCGTGATGACCCGCGAAGTTGACGGCGTGGTGCGTGCCTACCCCGACACCTGCGTCGGTACCGACTCGCACACCACCATGGTCAACGGCCTGGGCGTGCTCGGCTGGGGCGTCGGCGGCATCGAAGCCGAGGCGGCCATGCTCGGTCAGCCCGTTTCCATGCTGATTCCGCGTGTTGTGGGCTTCAAGCTCAGCGGCAGCATCCCTGCCGGCGCCACGGCAACCGACGTGGTGCTGACCATCACCGAAATGCTGCGCAAGCACGGCGTCGTGGGCAAGTTCGTGGAGTTCTACGGCGAAGGCGTCGCGGCTGTGCCGCTGGCCAACCGCGCCACGATCGGCAACATGAGCCCGGAATTCGGTTCCACGGCAGCCATGTTCCCGATCGATGACGTCACCCTGGACTACCTGCGCCTCACCGGCCGCTCCGAGCAGAACGTTGCGCTCGTTGAGTCCTACGCCAAGGAACAGGGCCTCTGGCACGACGCAACCCGCGAGATTAAGTTCTCCGAGTACCTGGAGTTGGACCTGTCCACGGTTGTTCCGTCGATCGCCGGCCCCAAGCGCCCGCAGGACCGCATCGAGCTGACCGAGGCCAAGGACGAGTTCCGCCACGACTTGAAGAACTACGTCTCGCACGATGCCGACGCCGGTACCTTGGACGAATCGCTCGAGGAGACCTTCCCGGCCTCTGACTCGCCCTCCTTCACCAGCGGCGCAACCCACGTCTCCGACACTGACCGCGAGCCCCCGAAGTACTCGGCAGGGCACGGGGGAGCGGGCCGCATCACCAAGCCGGTGCCCGTGAAGATGGCTGACGGACGCGAATTCGAACTGGACCACGGTGCAGTCACCATCGCCTCCATCACCTCCTGCACCAACACGTCCAACCCCTCGGTCATGCTGGCCGCCGCGGTCCTGGCCCGCAACGCCGTGGACAAGGGCCTCACGTCCAAGCCGTGGGTCAAGACGTCCGTCGCACCCGGCTCCAAGGTGGTCACCGACTACTACGAGAAGTCCGGCCTGACCCCCTACCTGGAGAAGCTCGGCTTCTACATCGTGGGCTACGGCTGCGCCACCTGCATCGGCAACTCGGGTCCGCTGGAAACCGAAGTCTCGGAGGCCATCCAGGCCAACGACCTCGCCGTCGCGGCCGTCCTCTCGGGCAACCGCAACTTCGAAGGCCGCATCAACCCTGACGTCAAGATGAACTACCTGGCCTCCCCGCCGCTGGTCATCGCCTACGCCCTGGCCGGTTCCATGGACTTCGATTTCGAAACCGACGCCCTGGGCCAGGACCAGGCCGGCAACGATGTCTTCCTGAAGGACATCTGGCCCAACCCGGTTGAGGTCCAGCAGGTCATCGATTCCTCGATCGACAAGGAAATGTTCGCCAAGGGCTACGAGGGCGTCTTCGACGGCGACGACCGCTGGAAGGCGCTCGACACCCCTGCCGGTGACACCTTCGCCTGGGATCCGAGCTCCACCTACGTCCGGAAGCCCCCGTACTTCGAGGGCATGAAGGCGCAGCCGGAGCCGGTCAAGGACATCGCGGGTGCACGCGTGCTCCTGAAGCTGGGCGACTCGGTCACCACCGACCACATCTCCCCGGCCGGTTCCTTCAAGTCCGACACCCCCGCCGGACAGTACCTCCTGGCCAACGGCGTGGAGCGCAAGGACTTCAACTCCTACGGTTCCCGCCGCGGCAACCACGAAGTGATGATCCGCGGAACGTTCGCGAACATCCGCATCAAGAACCAGATCCTGGACGGCGTCGAAGGTGGCTTCACCCGCGACTTCACCCAGGAAGGCGGCCCGCAGGCCTACGTCTACGACGCTGCGCAGAACTACCAGGCAGCCGGCACCCCGCTGGTGGTCCTGGCCGGCAAGGAATACGGTTCCGGCTCATCCCGTGACTGGGCTGCCAAGGGTACCGCCCTGCTGGGTGTCAAGGCTGTCATCGCCGAGAGCTACGAGCGTATCCACCGCTCCAACCTGATCGGCATGGGCGTCCTGCCGCTGCAGTTCCCGGCGGGCGAATCAGCCGCAACCCTGGGCCTGAGCGGCACGGAAACGTTCTCCGTTGAAGGCGTCACCGCCCTGAACGAGGGCACCACGCCGAAGACCCTGAAGGTCACCGCCACCGCCGAAGACGGATCCGCAAAGTCCTTCGACGCCGTGCTGCGCATCGATACCCCCGGTGAAGCGGACTACTACCGCAACGGCGGCATCCTGCAGTACGTCCTGCGCCAGATCTCCGCAAATTAGCGGGTTCTGTCCAGCAGGCAGCACCTCCCGAAGCCCCGGCCGGTCACCGACCAGCCGGGGCTTCGGCTTTGCATGTGAGCTTTCCATTTGAGCCGAGGCGTTAGAGTTAAGCGGCACGTCTACCACCCGAAGGAGGGGTCATTGGGAATCTTGGACACCATCCGGAATCCGCAGGACCTGAACGAGTTGTCCGAAGAACAGCTGAACCAGCTGGCTTCGGAGATCAGGGATTTCCTGATCACTAACGTCTCCCAAACGGGCGGCCACCTCGGACCAAACCTCGGCGTAGTGGAACTCACGCTGGCCGTGCACCGCATCTTCGACTCGCCGCGTGACAGCATCGTTTTTGACACCGGACACCAGTCCTACGTCCACAAACTCCTGACCGGGCGCCAGGACTTCAGCACCCTCCGCCAGGAAGGTGGCCTCTCCGGCTACCCCTCCCGCGCCGAGTCCGACCACGACATCGTGGAAAGCTCCCACGCCTCTTCGTCACTGTCCTGGGCAGACGGCATTTCCCGCGCCCGCCAGCTGACTGGTGAAGGCCACCGGCACGTCGTCGCGGTGGTGGGGGATGGCGCCCTGACCGGCGGCATGGCCTGGGAAGCCATCAACAACATCGCAGCGGACAAGCGCCGCCGCGTGGTCATCGTGGTGAATGACAACGGCAGGTCCTACGCCCCCACCGTTGGCGGCTTCGCCGACTACCTCGCCTCCCTGCGCCCCACCATCGATTCCTTCCGCGCCACCCCCGCCTACGAGCGCGCGCTGGACTGGTGGAAGAAGAAGCTGCAAAACGGCGGACCCGCAGGCCAGTTCACCTATAAAAGCCTGCATGCCATGAAGAAGGGCATCAAGGACTGGTGGGCCCCTCAGGGCATGTTCGAGGACCTCGGCATGAAATACATCGGTCCCGTGGACGGCCACAACCTCCAGGCCATGGAGCACGCCCTGTCCACGGCCAAGAACTACGCCGGACCGGTCATTGTCCATGCCATGACCGAAAAGGGACACGGGTATGCACCGGCCCGGGCCCACGAGGCTGACCAGTTCCACGCCGTGGGCATCATCGACCCCGAAACCGGCGAGCCCACCGGCACCGCCGGCGCCAAATCCTGGACCTCCGTCTTCGCTGATGAGATCGCCGCCATCGCCGATGAGCGCAAAGACGTGGTGGGTATTACCGGCGCCATGCTCATCCCCGTTGGCCTGCACAAGTTCGCCGCCCGGCACCCCGAACGGGTCATCGACGTCGGCATTGCCGAACAGCATGCCCTCACCTCCGCGGCCGGCATGGCCTTCGGCGGGCTGCACCCTGTGGTCGCCGTCTACGCCACCTTCCTGAACCGCGCCTTCGACCAGCTCCTGATGGACGTGGCCCTGCACAAGGCAGGGGTCACCATCGTGCTGGACCGCGCCGGTGTCACCGGCCCGGACGGTGCCAGCCACCACGGCATGTGGGACATGTCCATGGTCCAGATCGTCCCCGGCCTGCACCTGGCCGCACCCCGCGATGCCAGCAGGCTGCGCGAGGAACTCCGTGAAGCCGTAGCCATCAGCGACGCCCCCACGGTGGTCCGTTTCTCCAAGGGGTCAGTCGGTGCCGAAGTGGAGGCGCTCGAACGCCTCAGCGATGGCGTGGACGTCCTCTCCCGGCGCCCCTCCGGCTCCACCGAGAACGACGTACTGATCATCTCCGTGGGCGCCATGTCGGAGCTGGCGCTGGATGTTTCCAACCGTCTGGGCGCGCAGGGCATCAGCACCACCGTGGTGGACCCTCGCTGGGTCCTTCCGGTCCCGCGGTCCATCATCGCGCTGGCATCGCACCACCGCCTGGTGATCTGCATCGAGGACGGAGTCCGCGCCGGTGGCGTAGGCTCCCGCATCCGCCAGGAAATGCGCGCAGCCGGTGTGGACACGGCCCTGAACGAGGTGGGCCTGCCGGTCGAGTTCCTCGACCACGGCACCCGCAACCAGGTCCTGGAACGCGTAGGCCTCACGGCCCAACAGATTACGCACGACGTCGTAGCCCAGGTCCTGGGAACAAAGGTTCCCTTTGCGCGTCCCCTGCCGGGCCAGCAGCATCCCACCACCGGCAGCCTTCCGATCCTGTGAGGGGAGAGGACCTACTGAAGTATCCGGGCGTTGTGGGGGAGCCGGCAGGAGAACGGCATCCCGGGCCCGCACGTGAACCACAAGGGCTTGAACCGGGCCACCTGGTGGTGGCGCGCAACCGCAAATGGGACGGCAAAGCGCACTGGGTGGTACCCGGGCGCTACCTGGGCGAGGACCGGCACGGCTGGTGGATCTTCCAGGGAACCAACGAATTCTGCTCCCGGCCCGGTGCCGCGTTCTACACAAAGTCAGACGCGGTCCTCCTGATACCCCGCGAGGGCGACTGGGTGGCTACGTTCTACGACGACGCCCATCCCGGCGGTGTGCGGATCTACATCGACCTGGCCGTGGCGCATGAATGGAACCCCATCCGTCCCACCGTCACGGAATTCCATGTCATCGACATGGACCTGGACGTGGTGCGGACAGCGGACCGGGGCGTGTTCATCGACGACGAGGACGAGTTCGCCGAACACCGCGTGGCCATGGACTACCCGGCAGCCCTGGTGGAATCCCTCGAGGCCTCCGCCGGACAGCTTTACCAGGCCGTGAAGGCGGAGCAGGCACCCTTCGACGGCACCGACGTTGAATGGTTTACAAAGGGACGGTTATGAGCGGAATTGTCAGGGTCTATAAGCGCGACGACGAGGGCACGCTGCACTTCCGGGAAGCCTGGTTCGACGAGGACTACGAGCAGTTCGTCATGAACTACGGCGTGGTGGGCCACCAGAGCAAAACCGAGGAAACCGACGTGCCGGATGCTGCGGCCGCCGAAGGACTCCTGGACGCTTTTGCGGTCCAGTGCGCCGAGGACGGCTACGCCGAAATCCCGGAGGACGAGCAGTACTGGGTAGTGGCCCAGTTCGCCCTCAAAACCAGGGAAGGCACCGATCGGGACCGCTACCTGGAGGAAAAGGCCAAGGACGCCCTGATCAGCCACCTCGCCTGGCGGGGGCTCGGCACGGTGGAACGCTCCGAATTCACCGACTTCAAGCTCAATATTTTCTGCCTCTGCCCCGAGGTCAACAAAGCCGTCAACGCCATCAAAGTCTGTGCGCGGAACGAGGACCTGGACTTCACCAAGCTCAGCATCGGCGCAGCCCCGCACAGCGATCCAGAAAACTTCAAGCTCAAGCATTCAGCTAAGCCCGCCAACACCTTCAGCCTTTAGGAGTTTCCGTGACCACCTACCGCCGCGTTGGAAAGTCCGGCCTGACCGTTTCCACGGTTGGACTGGGCTGCAACAACCTTGGCCGGCCCAACACCCCGACCGAGTCCCAAGAGGCCACCGACGCCGTGGTCAACGCGGCCGTGGATGCCGGAATCACCCTGTTCGACGTCGCCGATACCTACGGCAGGGAACCCGGACTCAGCGAAACGATGCTCGGCAAAGCGCTCCGCGCCCGGCGGGCCGACGTCGTCGTTGCCACAAAGTTTGGCATGGACATGAAAGGCGCCAGCGGCCCGGACTTCGGCGCCCGCGGCTCCCGCCGCTACATCCTCCAGGCCGTGGAAGCCTCGCTCCGCCGGCTGGGCACCGAATGGATCGACCTCTACCAGTTCCACACGCCGGACCCGCTGACCCCCATTGATGAAACCCTGTCCGCCCTGGACACCCTGGTCACCAGCGGCAAGGTCCGCTACATCGGCCACTCCAACAGGGCTGGATGGCAGATAGCGCAGGCGGAGTACGTTGCCCGCGAACTTGGAGGGGCGCGGTTCATCTCCACCCAGAACCACTACAACCTCCTGGACCGGCGGGCTGAGCTGGAAGTCACCCCGGCCGCCGGGGAGTTCGGCCTGGGCGTCCTGCCCTACTTCCCGCTGGCCAACGGCCTGCTGACGGGCAAATACGCCCCGGGCCATGCGCCGGAGGGCTCGCGGCTCAGCCACACCCGCAAGAACATGGTCCACGACGCCGACTGGGAGCAGTTGGGCAGGTTCAGCAGCTTCGCCAAAGAACGGGGCCTGAGCGAAATCCAGGTCGCATTCTCCTGGCTGGCAGCCCAGCCGTCCGTTGCCAGCGTGATCGCCGGGGCCACCCGCCCGGAACAGGTCCGGCAGAACGCAGAAGCGGCGGACTGGATCCCCTCCGAAGAGGACCTCGCGGAGCTGGACAGCATCTTCCCGGCCGCGCCCAAGGTGGCGCTTTTCTAGGGCACGGGCATGACCGCCTTCCTGCTGGACGTGGACACGGGCATCGACGATGCCCTTGCCCTCACCTACCTTGCCGCCCTGCCGGACACTGAGTTCGTGTCCGTCACCGCCACACCCGGAAACGTCGACGCGGACCAGGTGGCGCGCAACACCCTGGCACTCCTGGAGCTGTGCGGACGCCCGGGGGTGGAAGTGGCCATCGGCGCCCGCGGGCCGCTTTCCATACCCCTGTTGACGACGCCGGAAACCCACGGCCCGCAAGGCATCGGATACGCCGTCCTTCCGGAACCCGCAGGCGCTGTCTCAGCGCGGAACGCCGTGGACCTCTGGGTGGAGCACGCCCGCGCCCGGCCCGGGGAGCTCACCGCCCTGATCACGGCACCGCTGACCAACTTCGCGCTGGCGCTGCGGAAGGAACCGCGGCTGCCCGAGCTGCTGGCGAAGGTGGTCATTATGGGCGGAAGCTTCTACTACCAGGGCAATACCACTCCTACCGCCGAGTGGAACACGCACGTGGACCCGCACGCGGCCAAGGAGGTCTATGCCGCCTTCCAGGGCCGGCCGCTGGAAAAGCTCCCCATCGTCTGCTCCCTGGACACCACAGAGCGGATGGAACTGCACCCGGAGCATGTCCGGCTTTTGGCGGAGGCTGCCGGCGCCGAAGTTCCCGAACTGGTACTTCCCGAACAGACGGAGGGCCTTCGCAGCACCTCGGACAACACCCTGGTGCGGCATTTGTCCGATGCCCTGCGGTTCTACTTCGAATTCCACCGCCACTATGACCAGGGCTATATCGCCCACGTCCACGACTACTTCGCCGCAGGTGTCGCCGCGGGCACCCTGGACTTCGAATCCCGTCCCGCCACGGTGGATGTGGAGACTGTTTCAACGATGCTGATGGGCACTACCGTGGCGGACTTCCGCGGCCTCTGGGGAGTACCGCCGAATGCCCGCGTTGTGTCCACAAACCATCCGGAAGCTGCCTTCCGGGAGCTGGTGTCCGTCGTCGGAAGCCTGGCACGGCGCCTGGGCTGAGACGGCGCGGTTGAGGGAGCACCGCGGTAGAATTGTCCGCGGACCGGACAGGCGCTGACTGCCTGCCGGCTGCTGCGAGGTGACATAAGCAGCGTTCCATCCGGCCCGGGCTTCCCGGGCCGTCCGTGCGCACCCTGAAGGAACTCCATGTCATCGCACTCCCTGACGTTGCCGTCCACCTCACCGGCCGCCGCCCGCAAACGCCGACTCCTGGAAATCCTCGGCGCCCTGGCCATCGCCGGCACCTACATCTACCTGGTCCTCAACCAGCCCGCAGACATTACCGGCGGACCCGGTAGCGCCTCCGCCCTGATCGCCCTGTCAGGGTTCCTGGCCGGCGCCATCCTGCTCATCGTGGCCGTCCTGCCTGCCCTGCCGACGTCCACCCTGGTGCTGATTCCCGTGGCACTGGTGCTCAATATCGTCCTGGGCCAGTTCGTGGGCAGCACTCTGGTGCCGTTCTATCTCGATGCGATCGGGACCGTCCTGGTGGCAGTCCTCGCAGGCCCCGCCGCCGGTGCGGCAACCGGGGCGTTGAGCAGCATCGTCTGGTCCTTCTTCAACCCCACCGTGCTGCCGTTCGCTGCCGGGGCGGCCCTGATCGGCTGCCTTGCCGGCCTTGCCGCCCGCTACGGCCTCTTCCGCCGCTTCTACCTGGCGCCCGTGGCGGGATTCGTTACGGGCATCATCGGCGGCGTGGTATCGGCCCCGGTGGCCGCCTTCGTCTTCGGCGGCACCTCCGGTGTGGCCACGGGTGCGATCGTCAGCGCCTTCCGCTCCATGGGGGACAGCCTCCTCGCAGCCATCACCAAGCAGGCACTGATCTCCGATCCCATGGACAAAGCAATCGTGTTCACAGCCGTGGCTGTGCTTATCTACGCCCTGCCCCGCCGCGCGAGCCTGCAGTTCCCGTTTGTCCGGCGGCACCGCGTGCTGGCCGGCAAGGCCCCGGAACAGGGCGCCTGACCGCCTCCTGATGCGATTACATCCGCTGACCTCCCTGGCGGCCGCCGGCAGTACGGCAGTAATTACGACGGCGGCAGCCTGCCTTCCGCTGTCGATCGCCGTGATCGCGGCGGCAGCGGGCCTCGCGGCCTGGGGCGGTACGTTCCGCAGACTCCTGCCCGCGGCGGCTGCCATCCTGGTCCCGCTGTGCTTGTCACTGCTGGTGCTGCATGGACTGTTTTTCCCGGAAGGCATTACTGTGCTGGCCGAGTGGGGACCGGCGCGTGCCACCTCCGAGGGGCTCTCCTTCGCAGTCCAGCGGGCGGCCCAGCTTTCCGCCGCGGTCCTGGCCCTGTTGGTGTTCTCCTTCAGCGTGAGTGTTCCGGACCTGGTCGCGGCGTTATCGGCCAAAGGCGTGCACGGGCGGTTTGCCTTCGTGCTGGCGTCCACCCTCACCCTGCTGCCCGCCATCACCTCCCGCCTGGAGCGCATCCGCCAGGCCCAGGAAGCACGGGGGCTGGTGATCCGGCGCGGCATCCTGGCACGGGCTGCGGCGTTCCGGCTGCAGGCAGTACCGCTCGTGTCCGTCCTGGTGGAGGACGCCGCGACCCGCGCCGCAGCCCTTGACGCCCGCGGTTTCGGCAGCACCGGCCCGCGGACCAGCTACCGCGACGTGCCGGACCGGCCGTGGGAGCGGATGCTCCGGATGGTCCTGCTGCTGGCAGCCGCAGCAGCCGTGGCCGCCCGTCTGGTGCAGGAGGGCACCTAGGTGGAATCCAATATCGTCCTGGGTGCCGGCATCAGGAGCTTCGCTTTCCATGAGGACGACGCACCGGTCCTCCGCGACGTGCACCTCTCCTTCGAACCCGGGACTTTGACGGCAATCCTGGGGCCGTCCGGCAGCGGCAAAACCACCCTTGGCCGGCTCCTGGGAGGCTGGCTTCCGCCAGGACCCGGGGGACGGCTGCAAGGTTGCCTGTCGCTTTCCGGAACCACGCTGCAGTTCCAGGGCGCGGCAGATGATCCGCGGATCAACCCGGCACAGTGGGGCCGGCGGGTGGGTTTCGTCCCGCAGGACGCCTCGGCCATCCTGTCCACGGTCCGGGCCACCGTCGCCGAAGAACTGGCGTTCGGCCTGGAAAATGCCGGCACGGACCGGCTGGCCATGAAGGCCGCGGTGGAACGAACGGCGGTTCTGCTTGGCCTTTGCGGGCTGCTGGACCGCCAGCCGGACACACTATCCGGCGGGCAGCTGCGCCGCCTCGCCATCGGTTGTGCTGTCATCGCTGAACCCGACGTGCTCATCATGGATGAGCCCTTCGCCTCCCTGGACGCAGCCGGGACGGATGAACTGACAAACCTGCTGGGCCCGCTCCTCAGGCGGGGGACCGCCGTCGTGATCCTTAGCCAGGCCGTGGAGGAGACGCTGCTCGCTGCGGA
This sequence comes from Pseudarthrobacter sp. B4EP4b, assembly GCF_006680095.1. Taxonomy (NCBI): domain Bacteria; kingdom Bacillati; phylum Actinomycetota; class Actinomycetes; order Micrococcales; family Micrococcaceae; genus Pseudarthrobacter; species Pseudarthrobacter sp. B4EP4b. Next base: position 72,412 of record NZ_VHIJ01000012.1, read on the forward strand.
ACGGTGTATTGTGCTGGACGGCGGCACGCTGACGGCCAGCGGCACCCCTTCCGAACTCTGCGCCACGCCCGGACTCCTGCCGGCAGGCATCCGTCGGGCCCGCACAAGTCGGATTGGCGCCCGGCCGGAGACCCGGCAGCAGCCCCAGCGCAGGCCTTCGCACCCAGCGCAGGCTTCGGCGCCCGTCCTGGAGCTCCGTGACGTGGCTTTCGGGTACACAGACAAGGCGGCGAAAGGCAGGAGGGCCCGGGCAGCCACGGGCGGGTCAGCGGGGGACAGGCCACAACAGGTGCTCCGGGGCGTCGACTTCCAGCTCATGGCCGGCGAGATCGTTGCCGTCACCGGACCGAACGGGGCGGGGAAATCCACCTTCCTGCGCCACCTCAACGGGTTGCTGCGGCCCACTTCCGGCACTGTCCTGGTGCACGGCGAGGACATTTCCGGTCGGCCTGTGGGCGAGGTGGCGGCAGCTGTGGGGCTGCTGTTCCAGCACCCGCGCCACCAGTTGTTTGAACGGACAGCCGCCCGGGAGGTGCGGTTCGGCCTGGACCGGCGGTTCGGCGGCAGTGAAGCGGCGGCCCGAACCGGGGCTGCGCTGGCTGATGTGGGGTTGTCCGCGCACGCGGATGCCCACCCCGCAGAGCTGCCGGCCTCCCGGCAGCGGCTCCTGGCATTGGCAACGGTCCTCGCCCGGAGGCCGGCGGTCCTGGCCCTGGACGAGCCTACGGTGGCCCTGGACGGGGACGGGCTCAGCCTGCTGGACGCAGCGGTGAGGAACGCGGCAGCGGCGGGCGCCGCCGTCGTCCTGGTCACCCACGATGTGCCCTACGCGCGCTCGGTGGCGGACCGCCTGTTAACGCTCGACGGCGGGCGGCTGGCACCGCTCTGACCCGGCCGGGGATGAGGGGCAACAAACACAAAGGGCCTGTCATACACAAGGGCTCCGTCCGGAGGAACCGGACGGAGCCCTTGTGTGATGCTTCAGCTGAGGCGCCGGCCGTTAGCGCTTTTACACGTTCGCCGGGTTGTCCGCTGCCTTGCGGGAGGCCACTCCCGGCGGGAGGAAGCGCTTGCCGTTCACCCGTTCCGAGGCTCCCACCCGGTCAAGGTAGGGGGTGATGCCGCCCAGGAAGAGCGGCCACCCGGCCCCGAGGATCATGCAGAGGTCGATGTCTTCGGGCCCCGCCACCACGCCTTCGGCCAGCATCAGGCCGATCTCCTCGGCGAGGGCGTCCTGTGTGCGGCGCAACACCTCGTCGCCGGTGGATGGGTTGGTGCCAAAGGACAGCAGGGACAGCGTGGATTCACGGATCACCTGGCCGCCGTCAGGCCCGGCAGCCCACAGGCCCTTGACGCCGTTGTCGATGAGCTTTTGCAGGTTGGCGGACACTGTGAAGCGGTCGCCGAAGGCCGCATGCAGCGACTCCTGGACGTGCTGCGCCACGGGAAGGCCAACCATCGCGCCGAGGGTGAAGGGGGTCATGGGCAGGCCCATGGGGCGGAGGGCGTTGTCCGCCACCTCGGCCGGAGTGCCTTCATCGAAGGCCGCGGTCACTTCGCCCATCAGCCGCAGCAGGATGCGGTTCACTACAAACGCGGCGGCGTCTTTGACCAGCACCCCGGTCTTCTTCAGGGCCTTGGCCAGTTCAAAGGCGGTGGCCAGCACGGCGTCACCGGTCTCCGGGGCGCGGACGATTTCCAGCAGCGGCATCACGGCCACGGGGTTGAAGAAGTGGAAGCCCACCAGCCGTTCGGGATGCTGAAGGTCCTCCGCCATGGCCGTGACAGACAGCGACGAGGTGTTGGTGGCCAGGAGGCACTCCGGAGTAACGATCCGCTCCAGTTCGGCGAACACCTGCTTCTTGACGTTCAGCTCTTCGAAGACCGCTTCGATCACAAAGTCCGCGTCGGCGAAAACATCCTTCGAAACGGAACCGGTCACCAGCGCCTTGGTGCGGTTGGCAGCATCCTGGCTGATGCGCTGCTTGGCCAGCAGCTTGTCCACTTCGGCGTGGACGTAGCCCACGCCTTTGTCTACCCTTGCCTGGTCAATGTCCGTCATTACGACGGGCACCTTCAGTTGGCGTGCAAACACCAGCGCGAGCTGGCTTGCCATCAGGCCCGCGCCCACCACCCCTACTTTGGTCACCGGGCGCGCCAGTTTGCGGTCCGGGGCGCCGGCCGGACGCTTGGAGCGCTTCTGGACCAGGTCCAGGAAGGCATACACGGTGGAGCGGAATTCGTCGGTCTGCATAAGTTCCGCGAGCGTCTCGCACTCAAGTGCCGCGGACTCGGCCTGGGTCATGGTCCGGTTGGCTTCCAGGATGTCCAGGACCTTGCCGGGGGCGGGGGCCGCATTGGACGTTTTCGCTTCCACCAGTGCCCGGCCGGCAGCCACCGCTGCGGACCAGCGCGCGGCCGTTTCCGGATCAGCGGGGTCGACGGCGTTGGGACGTTTTGCCGCCACCTCACCGGAGATGACCTTCCCGGCCCAGGCCAGGGACTGCTCGAGGAAATCCGCGGGTTCGAACATGGCGTCGGCGATACCGAGTGCGAAGGCCTGCGGGCCGGTGAGCGTCCGGTTGTTGCTGAGCGCGTTCTCGATCATGACCTTCACCGCGTTCTCCGGGCCGATGAGGCGCGGCAGGAGGTACACGCCGCCCCAGCCGGGAACCAGGCCAAGATAGGCCTCCGGCAGGGCCAGCGCACCCGCGCCGGTGGACACAGTGCGGTAGGTGGACTGCAGGGCGACCTCAAGGCCGCCGCCCAGGGCTGCGCCGTTGATGAATGCGAAGCTGGGAACGCCGAGGTTGGCGAGTGTGCCGTACACGTCGTGGCCCAGCTGGGCCATCCAGAGTCCGTGCTCGCGCTCTTCCAGGTTCTTGACGGCGGAGAGGTCCGCTCCGGCCACCAGGAAGTAGGGCTTACCGGTCACGCCCACACCGACGATCTCGCCGCGGCCGGCCCGCTCCCGGAGCTCCTCAAGCACCGTGCCCAGCTCCACCAGGGTGTTCGGCCCCAGGGTGGTGGGCTTGGTGTGGTCCAGGCCGTTGTCCAGCGTGATGAGGGCGAAGGTGCCGGGGCTGGGCTTGCCGGCCGGTGCCGGGAGCTCGATATCCCGGACGTAGGAGTGCGTCACGGTCTCGTTGGGGAACAGATCGGCAAGCTTGGTGAAATCTGCGGCGCTCATGCGGCTCCTTCGGAAACGGTTTCGGCGTTGATAGTCCGGGCTTCGGACGGCCCCGGCAGGGTTCGGCTGTAATCGGCGTGGTGCGGGTTCTCCCAGATCACTGTGGCTCCCATCCCCAACCCTACGCACATGGTGGTGATGCCGTACCGCACGGAGTGATCCTCCTCAAACTGGCGGGCCAGCTGGTTCATCAGGCGCACGCCGGAGGACGCGAGGGGATGGCCCACCGCGATGGCACCGCCGTAGCGGTTGACGCGGGAGTCGTCGTCGGCAATGCCGAAGTGCTCCAGGAAGCTCAGGACCTGGACGGCAAATGCTTCATTGATTTCGAACAGGCCGATCTCGTCGATGGACAGGCCGGCGTTTTTCAGTGCCTTTTCAGTGGCGGGGACGGGCCCGATGCCCATCACTTCAGGTTCAACTCCCGCATAGGCGTAGCTGACCAGCCGCATGCGGACCGGCAGTCCCAGTTCGGCAGCGGCATCGCTGGACGCCAGGATGGCGGCCGTGGCGCCGTCGTTCAGTCCCGCGGCATTTCCTGCGGTAACCCGTCCGTGTGGACGGAACGGGGTGCGGAGCGCTGCCAGGTCTTCCACTGTGGTGCCCGGCCGCGGCGGTTCATCAACGGTGTTGAGGGACCAGCCCTGGCCCGGCTTCAGGGTTGCCACCGGAACCAGGTCCGGCTGGATGCGGCCGTTGCGGCGGGCTGCATCAAATTTGCTTTGTGACGCCACTGCATAGGCGTCGGTCCGGTCTTTGGTGATGGAAGGGAACCGGTCATGGAGGTTCTCTGCGGTGTTGCCCATGTTCAGCGCTGCCGGGTCCACCAGCCGTTCGGACATGAACCGGGGATTGGGGTCGGCGCCCGAGCCCATCGGATGGTTGCCCATGTGCTCCACACCGCCGGCGATGACCACGTCGTAGGCGCCGAAGCCGATGCCGCCGGCGGTGGCGGTGACGGCGGTCATGGCGCCCGCGCACATCCGGTCGATGGCAAAGCCGGGCACGGTCCTGGGAAGTCCCGCCAGCAGGGCTGCGGTCCGGCCCAGCGTCAGGCCCTGGTCGCCGGTCTGGGTGGTGGCGGCGATGGCCACTTCGTCAACGCGTTCCGGCGGGAGCGACGGGTTCCGCCGCAGCAGCTCCCGGATGCATTTCACTATCAGGTCGTCCGCCCGGGTTCCGGCATAGATGCCTTTTTCTCCCGCCCGGCCAAAGGGGGTGCGGAGGCCGTCGACAAAAACGACGTCCCGGACAGTGCGCGCGGGTGCGCCGCTGCGCTCTCCGCTGTTGCGGGCTGTGCTCACGTGTAACTCCTCATCGAGACATGGGCGCCGGTGCGCGCCGGTAGACGGCGGCAGCCAAACGGCAATGCTCTCGATGTTACTCGCCAGTAACATAAGCGGCAAGGCCCTCACAGGGGACGCTCTCTCACTTAATGCGGCTCACAGCCCAACGCTCCATCACTTACCGCTGGAAAAACCCAAACGCTCCATCACTTACCGCTGGAAAAACCGGAACGCTCCATCACTCTCTTCAGGAGAGTGATAGAGCGTTCCGGTTTAAGGCGCATCAAGTGATGGAGCGTCGGGGAAAAACGAGCGTTAAGTAAGGTAAGGAGCGTCGGGGCTGCTACCCGGCTGCGGCCACGTCCGGCTTGGGTTCCTTGGCCGGAAGCGGCTGCGGGTGGAGGAACGCATCGGTAATCAGGGGCGCTGCCAGTTCAACCTGCCACTCGCGGGCACCCAACGCCCGGAGCTCGGCAGCGATGGAGGACTCACTGGTCTCCGCCGGGGGCCGCCACGCTACCCGGCGCAAATAATCCGGGGTCAGGAGGTTCTCCAGCGGGAGCTTCAGCTGGTCGGCCTTCTCCTGCAGCATGGGCCTTGCTGTGGCGAGCCGTGCGGCGGCTTCGGGGTCCCGGTCAGCCCAGACCCGGGGAGGCGGCGGGGCATTGGTGGCCAGGTGCAGCGGGGGGAGTTCTTCCAGGTCCCGGGCTGTGGCAATGCAGCGCAGCCAGCGGGGAGCTTCGCGCTGGGCTGCCCTGCCGTGGAAGCCCTTGGTTCCCAGCAGCTGGGGCACAGTGGACGGCATGGCCTTGGCTGCGGCAACAAGCGCAGAATCGGGGATCAGCCGGCCGGGCGCGACGTCCCTCTTTTGGGCCAGGGAATCGCGTTCCAGCCACAGCTCCCGGACAGCGGCCAACTGCCGCCGGTCGCGGATCTGGTGCAGGCCGGAGGTTTTCCGCCAGGGGTCGACGCGGGCCGGAGGCAGTCCGGCAGCCAGGATGGCGGCGAACTCCTGTTCCGCATACTCGAGCTTGCCGTCCGCTTCGAGGAGCTCGATGAGTTCTTCCCGCAGTTCGGTGAGGACCTCCACGTCGAGGGCGGCGTACCGCAGCCACGGCTCGGGAAGGGGTCTGGTGGACCAGTCTGCCGCGGAGTGCTCCTTGGCGAGTCCGAAACCCAGCAGCTGTTCGATGACGGCGGCTAGTCCCACCCGGGGCAGGCCGGCCAGCCGGGCAGCCAGTTCGGTGTCGAAGAGCTTGTCCGGCCACATGCCCAGCTCGTGCAGGCAGGGCAGGTCCTGGCTGGCGGCGTGCAGGATCCACTCCACGCCGCGCAGGGCCTCGTTGATGACGTCCAGGTTGTCGAAGGGTTCAGGGTCGATCAACCAGGTCCCGGCACCTTCGCGGCGGATCTGGACCAGGAACGCGCGCTGTCCGTAGCGGAAGCCGGAGGCACGTTCGGCGTCCACGCCGGCCGGTCCGGTGCCCGCGGCGATGGCGGCTGCGCACCGCTCCAGCCCGGCCTGCGTTTCGATGACCAGCGGAACGCCGTCGCGGGGCGAATCGAGTTCAATGATCTGGGGGATGGGGGCGTCGAAGCCCTCCACCGTGATGTGGGGTGCGGTATCAGCAGCCGGGACGCCGGCCGTGGTGTTTTCCGGAATGTTAGGGGTCATGATGCCTTCAGTTTACCGGCCGGCCGTTTCCGGGCTGACGCCGAGACCCCTCCGGGCTTTCGTCCGGAATTCGCCGCACGCCACCGGCGCTAGTTCCGGCGCCGCTGCGGCAGCGGGGTGACGCCGTCCGGAAGCGGCGGCAGGCCGGCGAAGGTGCACACCATGTCGGACCAGGCTTCGAGGTGGGCGGTGACATCGGAGGTGGCGGGAGTCCAGGAGGCGCGGAGTTCAATGTCGATGGACCCCGGCCTGTCCGCCAGCGTTCCAAAGCTTTCGGAGAGGACCCGGGTGGCCGTGCCGCCGGCGGCACGGTAGGGGGCCTTGTGGTTTTCGAGCGCCTCCACCAGCCAGGTCCAGGCCACGGTTCCCAGCATTTCGTCGTTGCCCATCTCCGGTTCGAGCTGCGCCCGGATGTAGGTGACGATCCGGAACTCGCCGTCCCACACCGCGGAGCCTTCGGGGTCGTGGAGCAGGATAAAACGCCCCGTTGCCAACTCTGCCTCGTCACCGTCCGCTGTTCCCGAGGCAGCAGCCAGCGCCATGGCGGCCGGACCGTGCAGGGGAGTAGTGGCAGTCTTTGGCCCTGGCGCAAGGACTTCAGCACCCAGGGCTACGGCAAAGGGCGCCAGGCGTGCAGGCGCGGGGATCTCCGCCAGGCGGAGTTCCCCGCGGCACCGGGCTTTCCTGAGGGTTCCCAAGGCGTGGAGAAATTCCGGGGGAACCTGGTCAAGTGCGTTCACCTTCGCAGGTTACGCAACCGGGCAGGGGACGGCGGGAAGGCTCGCCGTCGCCGCGCGACTAGCTCGCCGTGCTGCCGCGGTAAGCGTGAAGCTCATGCCTGATGGCATCGGCAAAGGCATCGATATCCTCCTCGGTGGTATCGAACGAACACATCCAGCGCACCTCCCGGGCGGCCTCGTCCCAGTCGTAGAAACGGAAGGACTGCCGCAGCCGGTCGGCCACGCCCTCGGGAAGGATGGCAAAAACGCCGTTCGACTCGGTCTTCTGCGTGGGCTGCACGCCGTCAATGGTGTCGACGGCGGCCCGCAGCCTGGCTGCCATCGCATTGGCATGCGAGGCGGAGCGCAGCCACAGGTCGCCTTCCAGGAGGGCGATGAACTGCGCGGACATAAAGCGCATCTTGGACGCCAGCTGCATGTTCATCTTGCGCAGGTACACCAGCCCGTGCGCAGCCTCGGGGTTCAGTGCAACCACCACTTCGCCGAACAGCAGCCCGTTTTTGGTGCCGCCGAAGGAGAGGATGTCCACGCCGGCGTCGCGGGTGAATGCCCGCAGCCGCACCTGGAGGTGGGCGGCCGCGTTCGCCAGCCGGGCGCCATCCATATGGAGCTTCATTCCCTTGGCATGGATGTGGTTGGCGATGGCCCGGACTTCTTCCGGCGTGTAGCAGGTGCCCAGTTCGGTGGTCTGGGTGATGGAGACGGCGAGCGGCTGGGCGCGGTGCTCGTCGCCCCAGCCCCAGGCCTCACGGTCGATCAGTTCAGGCGTGAGCTTGCCGTCCGGGGTGGGGACGTGCAGGAGCTTGATGCCGCCGATGCGTTCCGGCGCGCCGTTTTCATCCATGTTGATGTGGGCGGTGGACGCGCACACCACCGCACCCCAACGGGGAAGCAGCGACTGCAGGGACAGGACATTGGCGCCGGTGCCGTTGAAGACCGGGAAGCTCTCGATGCCGGGGCCGAAGTGGCCTTCCAGCACCTCCTGCAGCCTGGCCGTGTACTCGTCTTCGCCATAGGACACCTGGTGGCCGTCATTGGCGGCGGCCAGGGCCGCGAGGACTTCCGGATGGACGCCGGAATAGTTGTCCGAGGCGAACCCTCGGACGTTGGGATCGTGCAGCCGGATCCCGGCGGCAGTTTCTGCTGTTGTGGTCATGGCTTTGGTCACGCTTTCAGTCTAGGTTTCGCCGGGCTGTGCCGTCAGGGCGCAAGCCGGAGCCTTGTGCCGTTCAGCTGGTCCGCGGATGCGTCGAAGAGGCCGACGACGGCACGGGCAAGGTCTTCCACGTCCGTGGCGCCGGGGAAGCTGCGTTCCGGGTGGCTGCGGCGCATCGCGTCGTCCACCAGCGCTTTGACGACCAGGACGACGGCGGCCGGTCCGGTGCCGTTGTCCGCGCCTGGACGGTCGGCGGCTGCCCGGCGGAAACCATCCGCCATAGCCATGGTCCAGGCCTCCGCCGCTGCCTTGGCGGCGACATAGCTGGCCGTGGCCGCTGCCGGTTTTTCCACGGCGGTGGAGGACACCATGGCGAAGCGGCCGCGGCGCGACGCGGCAATGTCGTCGTAGAACACCCGAGACACGTTCCGGAGCGTGGTGATGGCGCCGCGTTCCAGGAAGTCCCAGTCCTCATCGGTCTGGTCGTTGATGCCTTTGGCTCCGCGCCAGCCGCCCACCAGGTGGATCACGGCATCAACGGTACCGGCGTTCCCGTTTCCGCCGGCCGCGCCCACGTCCTTCCTCAACTGCCTCACGTCCGCCAAAGCGGCGAGATCGCACACAAGTCCCGTGACGCCGTCGCCTGCCTGTTGCGCTGCCGCTTCGATCCTCGCCTGGTCCGAGCCCACGGTGATCACACGGTGGCCGGCGTCGTGCAGCGCGCGTGCGACGGCGATGCCGGACGCGCCGCTGCCGCCGGTCACCAGGATGTTGAGCCGGGGTACGTCCGCCACCGGCGCTGTTTGAGCTGTTGCCGGTTCCTCCGTCACAGCGCGGAGGCTCCAGTGATTCCGGCGGTGGATTCGATCACGGGGCGCATTTTCTTCTCCAGTGCTTCGTAGAACATGGACAGCGGGAACTCGTCGTCAAGCACCTGGTCCGTCAGGCCGCGCGGGGGGCCGGCCAGCGCCAGCCCTTCCGGTCCCTTGGCCCAGGCTGATGCCGGGTTAGGAGTAACGGTAGCGGAGATGAGCTTGTATGCGGCGAGCCAGTGAGCGGTTTTCGGCCGGTCGATGGAACGCCAGTACAGCTCGTCGATGCTTGCTCCCAGGGCGATGACGGCGTCGGCCACTTCGTCCCAGTCGATGGTGAGCCGCGTGTCAGTCCAGTGCAGGACGTGCTGCTGGTGCAGCCAGGCGAACAGCAGCTGGCCGCCGAGTCCGTCATAGTTGCGGACGCGGCTGCCGGTGATCGCAAAGCGGAAGATGCGGTCGAAGATGATGGCGTACTGCACCAGCTTGGCGTGGCGGCGTGCCTCGGGGTCGGCGTCGTCGTCCTTCTCGATCCGGACCGATTCGCGGAAGGCGGTCAGGTCGCAGCGCAGTTCCTCCAGCGAGTACAGGAAGTACGGCATCCGCTGCTTGATCATAAAGGGATCGAAGGGCAGGTCGCCGCGCATGTGGGTGCGGTCGTGGATGAGGTCCCACATCACGAAGGTGGCCTCTGTCAGGTCCTGGTCAGCGAGGAGCTCTGCCGCTCCTTCAGGGAGTTCCAGGCGGGTGGTTTCCGCGGCGGCCTTGAGCACGCGGCGGAAGCGGGCGGCTTCCCGGTCAGCGAAGATGGCGCCCCAGGTGAAGGTGGGGGTTTCGCTGACGGCGACTGTCTCCGGGAACAGTACTGCGGAGTTGGTATCGTAGCCGGCCGTGAAGTCGAGGAAGCGGATGGGAACGAACAGTTTGTTCGAGTACTCCCCGGCTTCGAGGCCTGCGATGAACTCCGGCCAGATCACTTCAATCAGGACGGCCTCAACCAGCCTGTTGCTGCTCCCGTTCTGGGTGTACATGGGGAAGACCACCAGGTGCTGGAGGCCGTCCTGGCGCAGTTCCTGCGGCTGGAAGGCGAGCAGCGAGGACAGGAAATCGGGGATGGCGAAGCCCTTGGCTTCCCAGGCGGCGAAATCCGCGCAGACCGAATCCAGGTAGTCGGCATCGTGCGGGAAGGCGGGGGCCAGGGCGCGGACCGCATCAACGATGCTGCTGACATACAACGATGCCTCGGCATGGTTTGCGGGGTCGGGAATGGAGCCGTCCTTCACCTGCAGCAGCTGGATGGCCGTGGCGGCCGCCTTGAGCCTGGTCCAGTCCTGGTTTTCCGCGGAAATACCGGTGGAAGCGGTGATCAGTGTTTCGGTCATCGTCGGCGCCTTTCTGGTTGCTTGCTATCTATGGCGAGCGTAACAAGCAACCAGCAGGACTAATCTGAAAAGCAGCCTAGCCTAAGAAAAGCTTTTCCTTCAGGCCGTAGGACCAAGGAGAAGGTCCAGCCTTTCCTGATCTCAGGCTTCCGATACTGGCCCGCTGGCCTGCGGCTCTTCGCGCGGAACGAGCTTCAGGGAGACGGAATTGATGCAGTACCGCTGGTCCGTGGGTGTGGGGTAGCCCTCGCCGTCGAACACGTGCCCCAGGTGGGAATCACAGGTGGCGCAGCGCACCTCCACGCGCTCCATGCCGAGGGTGCGGTCGTGGATGTAGCGGACGGTGCCTTCTGCCAGCGGTGCGAAGAAGGAGGGCCACCCGCAGTGGGAATCAAATTTCTCGTTGCTGGTAAACAGTTCCGCCCCGCACGCCCGGCACTGGTAGACGCCGGCAGTATGGGTGTCCCAGTATTCACCCGTGAATGGACGCTCGGTGCCGGCCTGGCGGAGTACGTGGTATTCCTCCGGCGTGAGCTCCTGCCGCCACTGTGCATCGGTCTTCTGGACGCCGGGCTCGGCGGCGGGGGACTCGGCAGCCGGATCTGCGTCCTTGTTTCCGAAGAGGTTCTTTCCCAGGATGTTGTTTCCGAAGATGCTCATAGCCTTCTCAACGCTCAGGAGTCGCCGATAAATCCCGAACCTGCATACAGGTGCAGGACGGGCAGGCCCAGCTGGTCCTGGGCCTTGTTCGCCCAGTCAGTATGGAACGTGTCCGCCACGGCGTGCGGCCGGGTGACCACCACGGCCTGGGAGGCACCGCTTTCCTTCACTTTGGCTACCAGGCCCTGCACCGCGCCGCCGTCGACAACTTCTCCCGTGACGCCCGCGCCGAGCCCCGCCAGCGCTGCCAGCGACACTGCGAGGGTCTCCGCCGCCTGCGCCCGCTCGGAGGCAGGATCCGGGGCATGGGATGTCAGTTCGCGGAATGCCTTGGCGATGTCCAGCATGGAAAGGTTCTCAAGGAAGTCCACCAGCAGATGGCGTTCGGTATTGGCCGGAACCAGGACCAGGAGCCGCGTGTCTCCTCCGTCCACGAGACGCTCGATGTTCAGGCGGTCGTCCGCGCCCAGGGGTTCTTCGGTCAGGATGACGATGGGATCACTCATGGCCTTAGCCTAGTCCCGCCCAAGGTGCGCCCGCACTGGTTCAGGGGTCTGCCGGGTTCAGGGATGTGCAGGGCCGTTGCGTCCCCGGGCGGCAAATACGGCCTGCCGGTGCCGGGGCGGTAAGAATAGTTCCATGGCACTTTTCCAGCGCAGCAGCCCCGCACCCCTCCTGAATACCAAGGATGCCGGCACCGGCCTGTCGTTGCGGACCAAATGGGCCATCGGCGGGGCTATCGGCGGAGGTGCGCTGGCCGGGCTGCTGGCCACGGGATCGTCAGCGCTCGCCGTGTACTTTGCTCGCCGCGTCATCACCCCCGCGCGCCAGCGGGCGGCAAACCAGGAAGTGCTGGCCGTGATCCGGGACGGCAACGGGCAGCAGGTGATCATGGCAGCCAATGAGGACACCACCGTTGACGGCGTGTACGGGTTCTTTTTCGACGGCGGCAAGGGGCACGCCCGGATCGGCCGCATCGTTTCCTATTCACCGGCTGAGCGCACGGTGTCCCGCGAGGTGGAAGCGGTCTACGCAGGGGACCTCACCAAAGCGCGCTGGGGCTGGTGGAGCGGGGCCCTCTACCCGGACCCGGCCGCCGTCGGGATCCCTGCCGAAGACGTCATGATCGAGGTGGACCGCGGGCAGGCGCCGGCCTGGCTGGTCCGTGCCGGCGGGACGGCGCGGACCTGGGCGGTGATGGTCCATGGACGCGGCGCCACACGGCAGGAGGCCCTGCGCGCCGTCGGGCCCGCGCTGGAGCTGGGACTGACCAGTCTGGTGGTGTCCTACCGCAATGACGGGCTGGCGCCGTCCGCCGACGACGGTCGTTACGGCCTGGGGTCCACGGAGTGGCGCGATATCGAGGCGGCCATTGAGTATGCCTTGGCGAACGGGGCCGAGGAGATTGTGCTGTTCGGCTGGTCCATGGGCGGCGCCATCTGCCTGCAGACTGCGGATCTGTCCCGCTACCGTCATTTGATCCGGGCCATGGTGCTGGATGCGCCCGTCATTGACTGGGTGACCGTGCTGGCCCACCACGCCCAGCTGAACAAAATTCCGTCACTGGTGGGGCGGTACGGGCAGCTCATGCTGGGGCACCCGCTGGGCCGGCGGCTCACCGGGCTGTCCGCACCGGTGGACCTCAAGGCGATGGACTGGGTGTCGCGGGCAGTTGAACTTCGGACGCCCACCTTGATCATCCACAGCGTGGACGATGAGTATGTGCCCTACGGCCCGTCCGCGCTGCTGGCAGAACGCAATCCGGAAATGGTCACCTTCGAGGCCTTCAACCATGCCCGGCATACCAAGGAGTGGAATGTTGATCCGGAGCGCTGGGAGCGCGTGGTCAAGGCGTGGCTGCGCAAACAGCTGGCGCCCCGCCTGAATCCGGGTGCAGCCCGGCAGGGACGCGATGCTGCACTGGGCGGGGAACGCGCCTAGAAATCGCTGGTGGGTATGTCCGGACGGGTGGCATGCGGGTGGTCGCGGTCCGACAGCCGTTCCGACCACATGGTGCCGTGCCGGTCCACTTTTCCGCAGTTCACGCAGTGGCGGCTGAAATTGCCGTCAGCGTCCTCTTGGGCCAGCCAGTGGTGTCCCAGGTTGATCTTGCACAGCAGGGCCTTGAGCATGGCGTTGCTCCTGAAAACGGCGGCCCCGGCAGCTAACGGGACTGATGGATGGTGCCGTAATTATATGCCTGTGGCACCTGGTTCAGTCTCCCCTTTTTCTAGTCCTTCGAAGCCTGCACCGAGCTGATGGGCGCGGTGACGGCGTGGGTGAGATGGATCAGGTCCGCGGGTGCCAGCTCGATGTCCAGGCCCCGTTTGCCGCCCGAAACCAGCAACGTCTCCAGCGCCAGGGCGCTGTGGTCCAGGACTGTAGGGGAGGGAAGCCGCTGGCCGAGCGGGGAGATGCCGCCAAGGACGTATCCGGTGCGCCGCTGGGCGGCAGCAGGGTCCGCCATCGCCGCCTTCTTGGCTCCCATGGCGGCTGCGAACGCTTTGAGGTCGAGTGTGCCGCTGACCGGCACGATCCCCACCGCCAGCTTCCCTTCGACCTCCACCATCAGCGTTTTGAAGACCTTTCCAGGTTCGATTCCCAGCGCCTGGGCAGCTTCGGCGCCGTAACTTGCGGCGGCGGGATCGTGATCGTAGGGATGCAGCACAAAGGGAACCCCGGCGGCCGCCAGTACGGCGGTGGCCGGAGTTCCCTGTGATGCGTTTTTGCGTGCCATCGGTTCCGGGCGGACTGCTAGGAGCGCACAGCCGTGGAAGCGGCAACCTTGCGCTTGATCCTTCCCAGCATTGCGGTCATTCCGCGCATCCGCAGCGGCGTGATGGCGCGGGTCAGGCCCAGCAGTTCGGGCATGTCATCCGGGACCGAAAGGATCTCCTCGGCGGACAACCCGTCCAGGCCTTCATGCAGCACACCGGCAAAACCCCGCGTAGTGGGAGCCTCTGCGGGAGCCTTGAAGAAGAGCCGGACGGCGCCGGCCGGGCCGCGGCCCTTTTCCGTCTCGATGGTCAGGAACAGCGGGGACTGGCATTCCACCACCTGTTCGAGCAGTTCGGGATGGTCCTTCAGGCGCTCGGGCAGTTCCGGCAGGCCCTGCGAGAACTCGAGCAGCAGTTGCAGCCGCTCGGGCTCCGTCAGGGCCTGGAAGTCGTCCACAATGGCCGCAAGGGCGGTGGGGAGTGCTTGAGTAGTCATCAATTCCAAGTTTACGCAGGATCCACAGGGGAGGCGGCGTCAGGCTCCGACGGCGACGGGAAAGGACCCGCGCTCGGCGCCCTTGACGATGGGCACGCGCACGGCGTTGCCCCACTCGGTCCAGGAACCGTCGTAGTTGCGGACGGTTTCGAAGCCCAGGAGGTACTTCAGGGCGAACCAGGTGTGGCTGGAACGCTCGCCGATGCGGCAGTAGGCCACAACGTCGTCGCCTTCGGCCAGGCCGGCCTCGCCCAGGTAGAGGGCGTCGAGTTCCTCACGGCTGCGGAAAGTTCCGTCCGGCGCGGCCGCCCGGGCCCATGGAATGGAGGCAGCTGTAGGAATGTGGCCGCCGCGCAGCGCGCCCTCCTCGGGGTAGGCCGGCATGTGGGTGCGCTGGCCGGTGTATTCCTCGGGGGAGCGGACGTCGATCAGGGGCTTGCCCAGGTGGGCCAGCACATCTTCCTTGAAAGCGCGGATCGGAGCATCGTCGCGCTCAACAACCGGGTAGTCGCCCCGTGCCGGTGCAGGCCGGTCTGTGGTCAGTTCCCTGCCCTCGGCGATCCACTTGTCCCGGCCGCCGTCGAGCAGCCGCACATCCTGGTGTCCGAAGAGGGTGAAGACCCACAGCGCGTAGGCAGCCCACCAGTTGGATTTGTCGCCGTAGATCACCACGGTGCTGTCGCGGGAGATGCCTTTCGACGCCGCCAGCTCGGCGAAAGCGGCGCCATCGACGTAGTCGCGGGTCACTTCGTCATTGAGGTCGGTGTGCCAGTCAATTTTCACGGCGCCCGGGATGTGCCCTGTTTCGTAGAGGAGCACGTCCTCGTCGGACTCCACTACTACCAGCTGGCCGCTGGTCACGGCACCGTTTTCGACGGCGGCTGCAAGCCACTCAGTGGAGACCAGGCGCTCCGGGTGGGCGTAGGCTGCAAACTTTTCGTTCTGTTCAACCGGGTAGGACATGGCGTTGCCTTTCATCGAGAGCACGGGTAATCCGCGGGACCGGTGTTGGGACCTGCTCCCACACTAGCCAGCGCCCCAAGTGATGTCCGTATTCCGTTAACAGGAGGAAATGTTGCCTTCATCACGCATCCGCCAAGTGTGGCCGGCGCCACCGGGAGCGGCAGTACATTGCCGGTATCCTTTCTGGGGACCAACCACCAGCAGAACGGACCACCTTGGTACAGATCGAACAGCTTGCCGCCCGAACCCCCTCGGTATCGGTGGATGAGCTCCTCAAGGGTTTCTATCCTTCACCGCGGTTCGGCCAGGTGTCATTTGCAAGCTACCGCCCCGATCCCAAGCAGCCCAGCCAGGCGCACGCAGTACACGCCCTGCAGGGTTTTGCCGGAGGAGTTGGGTCCAGTGACGGGGGTGGCCTGTTCAAGAAGCTGTTCGGCAAAAAGGACACGTCCCGCGCCGGCATCTATCTGGACGGCGGCTTCGGTGTGGGCAAGACGCACCTGCTGGCCTCGCTGTGGCACGCTTCGCCCGGGCCCAAGGCCTTCGGCACGTTCGTGGAATACACCAACCTGGTGGGGGCGCTCTCCTTCCGCAAGACTGTGGAGGCGCTAAGCGGTTACAAACTCGTCTGCATCGACGAATTCGAGCTCGACGATCCGGGCGATACCGTGCTGATGTCGCGGCTGATGCGTGAACTCGCGGACGCCGGTGTGAAGCTTGCCGCCACGTCCAACACCCTGCCGGGCTCACTAGGTGACGGCAGGTTCGCCGCAGTGGACTTCCAGCGTGAAATCCAGGTGCTCGCGGACCAGTTCGACGTGGTCCGCATTGACGGCGAGGACTTCCGCCACCGCGGGCTTCCGGCAGCTCCGGCCCCCTTGAAGAACAGCGAACTGTCCGCCCATATGAAAGCCGAGTTCGATGGCAAGACGGTGGCGCAGGATGAGTTCAGCACCCTGATCGCCCACCTGGCCGGGGTGCACCCCAGCCGCTACCGCCAGCTGATCGACGGCATCGACGGCGTGGTGTGGCGGAACGTGGGAACCATTACCGAGCAGGCGGTGGCGCTTCGCTTTGTGGTGCTGGCTGACCGGCTCTACGACAAGGATGTGCCTATCCTCGCCAGCGGGGTTCCGTTCGACAAGCTGTTCACCGAGGAAATGATGACCGGGGGCTACATGAAGAAGTACTTCCGCGCCGTCTCCCGCCTCACCGCACTGGCCCGCGAAGGCCAGAACCACGAGCCCTCCTAGCTTGAAGCCGGTGGCCGGCGCGGACTGAGTACCGCCCGCACTGCCAGGCCAACGGCCAGCGCCCAAAACGCGGAGCCGACGCCGGCAAAGCTCAGCCCCGAGGCTGCCATCAGGAAAGTGACGGCCGGGGCGATCCTGTCCTCCGGGTCCGCCAGGGCCGCCGATACGGAACTTGCCAGCGTGCCCAGGAGCGCCAGGCCCGCCACTGCTTCCAGCATGCCTGGGGGTGCTGCGGCCACCAGGGTGACCAGTGCCGTGGAGAACGCAGCCAGCACAAGGTAGGCAAGTCCGGACGTAAAACCGGCGATCCACCGCCTGCTCCGGTCCGGCCCCGCTTCCTCACCCGCGGCCAGCGCGGCGCTCAGTGCGGCGAGGTTGATGGCGTGGGCGCCGAACGGGGCCGCCAGGGCAGTCCCGGTGCCCGTTATCAGCATGGACGCACGCCACGGGGTTGTGTAGCCGAACGAACGGAGTACGGCCACGCCCGGAACATTCTGGGATGCCATCGTCACCACAAAAAGCGGCAGGGCGATGCCCGCCATCGCCTGCAGGCTGAACGTGGGGGTGGTCCAGTCGAAGGCAGGAAGGACCGTGGTCCCGTTCAGGGACGTGCCGCCCGCCGCCAGGGAAATGCCAATCACCACCAAGGCCACCAGCAGCGCCGCGGGCACTGACCATCGGGGTGCGAACTTCATCATCACCAGCCAGCAGGCAATGACCGGGGCTATGAACAGCGGCACATCGGCCAAGGCTTTGAATGGCGCCAGGCAGAGCTGCAGCAGGACGCCGGCGAGCATCGCCTGCGCCAGTGTTGCCGGGATCTTTGCCATCAGCCGTCCCAGGGCGGGGACCAGGCCTGTCATGGCGATCAGTATCCCTGCGGCAAGGAAGGCGCCGACGGCGGCCGGCCACCCGCCGTCGACCGTTCCTGACGTTGCCAGCAACGCAGCCCCGGGAGTGGACCACGCGAGGGTCACCGGCACTTTTGACCGCCAGGAAAGCCACAACACGCCCACTCCCACCGCCACGGTGAGTGCCAACAGCCCGGAGGCGGCCTGCGCGGGGTCGGCCCCCACTGCCTTCAGCCCGGACAGGACCACGGCGAAAGACGAGGTAAAGCCCACCAGCGCGGTGACGATTCCTGCCACAACCGGCCTGGAATCCAGTGTGGATTGCCTGCCGGGCCGGGGGGTTTTGAGGGAAACGGGGGACTTCGCCATACGGGCAGGTTATCGGGACTGGCTCATCAGCCTTCAATCGGGCCGCAGCGTACAAGCGCCGGCAACCTGTGGCGTGTCCTTAAACGCCAAAGGTGCGGGTGCCGCCTCCCGGCGGGACCCGCACCCCGTTGACGTACTAGGGCAAAGCCCTGGCCAAATCCTGTTTACGGAGCCTTATCAACCGGCGGAACCGGGTTGACCGGCGGGACCTGCTCAGCGGCAGGTGCCGTGCCTGGGTTTCCGTTCTTGTCAATGAGCTTGGAAGCGCCATCCTGGATCTTGTTGACGTGACCGGAGTACTTGCCTCCGGTCTTGGTGTCGACTAAATCGCCGGCCTTGGTGATGCCGTTCTTGATGGCCTGCTCGTTGCCGCGGATGAGACCTTGAGCCTTGCCCTTTAGATCGTCAATCAGTCCCACGAGCACCTCCCTTCAATCGCGGAGCCAGGTCGCTCCTCGCGCCTTCGATCCTAGCCCTGCCAAGGAGGCGTGCCAAGGAAACCAGGCACTTTGGGCGTTCGCCCGGAGCGGATGCAGGAACGCCGGCAGCCAAGCGGGGCATAAAAAAAGCAGCTCCGGGGGAGCTGCTGAGTGTGGGCGATACTGGGATCGAACCAGTGACCTCTTCCGTGTCAGGGAAGCGCGCTACCGCTGCG
>NZ_VHIJ01000012.1:91116-91636 GCF_006680095.1 Pseudarthrobacter sp. B4EP4b
CTGGGATCGAACCAGTGACCTCTTCCGTGTCAGGGAAGCGCGCTACCGCTGCGCCAATCGCCCGGAACCGGAAGACCGGCATATGGGTTTATGAGAAGTAGAGAGCGGACGACGAGATTCGAACTCGCGACATCCACCTTGGCAAGGTGGTGCTCTACCAGCTGAGCTACGTCCGCGTGTGCAGGACCGGTAAACCGGTGGTACTGCGGGCAAGTTGCCTTGCCAGTGGGCGATACTGGGATCGAACCAGTGACCTCTTCCGTGTCAGGGAAGCGCGCTACCGCTGCGCCAATCGCCCATGTTCATTCGGAGATCATCCGAAAAACCATGGTTTTCACCGAGGTGGGTACGGGATTCGAACCCGTGTATACGGCTTTGCAGGCCGCTGCCTCGCCTCTCGGCCAACCCACCGTGTTAGCTCCGATTCAAAAGAACCTTTGCCGTGACAGTGTCCTGCGAGCGGACGACGAGATTCGAACTCGCGACATCCACCTTGGCAAGGTGGTGCTCTACCAGCTGA
>NZ_VHIJ01000012.1:92233-105003 GCF_006680095.1 Pseudarthrobacter sp. B4EP4b
GAGATTCGAACTCGCGACATCCACCTTGGCAAGGTGGTGCTCTACCAGCTGAGCTACGTCCGCATTTTGGAGGGCCGATTCGCTGCCGTTCCCGGCATTTCCTCGCTTTCCAACGAGTAAAAACAATATAGGAGGTTCGGGGATTCTCCAAATCGTCTCCCGCGAAGGGGGACGCAATGGCGCTGCTTCCCAGCAATCACGCGGATTTTCGCAAGTTACAGGCATGTAATTCACGACGGCGGCCCGGGTCTTTGCGGGAGGGGAGCCGTTATGGAAGGGGCTGGGTGGGAGGCGCGCCGCCCGATTCCTTCGCTTCCGTGCAGCTTTACAAGTCCAGTTGAGTGCCTGAAGCGGTGCCGCTTCCGGCCGATTTCCGAAATGGCCGCAAGGTCCGCTAACATTCAAATGCATCAGGGCGATTGGCGCAGTGGTAGCGCGCTTCGTTCACACCGAAGAGGTCACTGGTTCGAACCCAGTATCGCCCACCGCATATGGTCCGTTTCCGCTCATCAGCAGCGGAAACGGACCATTTTTTGTGCGTGCGGACATTCTGTCAGCCCCTTGTGAAAGAGTTTTTCTTATGACAGCTCCACTTCTTGCCCATGCCACGGAATACGGGCGGATGTACGCCCGGTCCACCTCCGAGCACTTCTCCGTCCCGTCCATCACCACGGTGATCGGCCAGCAGCCGCACGGGCTCGACGGCTGGTTCGGGTACATGGGCGCCAGCAGCCTGGCCAAGGATCCGCTGCTGGCCGACTGCCTGGGAAGCCCCGCCAAAATCAAACAGGCAGTCAATCGGGCAGCCAAAGCAGCGGAAACCTACCGGGACGAGGCCGCCAAGCGCGGGGACCGCGTGCATTTCTACTGTGAGCAGGTGGCGCTGCGAGCCCTGGGCCGTCCCCACGGCATGAAGGAAGCGCGCGAGGCCCTGGCAGCCAACGGCGAAGAAGCCTTCGCCGTCCGGTTCGACGAATGGTGGGAGCTTTTCC
This sequence comes from Pseudarthrobacter sp. B4EP4b, assembly GCF_006680095.1. Taxonomy (NCBI): domain Bacteria; kingdom Bacillati; phylum Actinomycetota; class Actinomycetes; order Micrococcales; family Micrococcaceae; genus Pseudarthrobacter; species Pseudarthrobacter sp. B4EP4b. The sequence continues at coordinate 93,226 of NZ_VHIJ01000012.1, forward strand.
AGGTTGAACCCATCGCCCCCGAGATCACCGTCTGGAACAACTCCGTGGGATACGCCGGAACCCTGGACCTCGTGGCACGGATTAACGGCCGGATCTGCCTTATCGATTACAAAACCAAGGGCACCACCCGTGATGGCCTGGTCAAGCCGCTGGACGACAAAGTAGTCATGCAGCTGGTGGCCGGCATGAAAGCCGAGGAGAGCCTGGTGGATCCTGAAGCCGGTACCTGGGAGCCGTGGAAGTACGGCGAAAACCCGGTCCTGCTGGCCGTGGCCATTGGCGAGACCGAGGTCCGCCCCGTCCGCGCCAACCCCGAGGTCCTCAAGCACCACTGGTGGAAGTTCTGCGCCCTGCGGCGTGTGTGGGAGCTGTCCGCGGACACTATTTCAGCGGGCACCGCGCTCCTGCCCATCGCCCCTCCGCCTCTCGCGCAGGTACAGCCCGCCTAGGTACGCGGGTGCAGGGACAGCCCGGGAGTTGTCTGCGCCTAAACTGGATTGGTCCCCTTTGCCGCCTACCGTAAGGACAAACAGCGCATGGCTATTCTGAATATCCGCATCATCGGTGATCCTGTGCTCCGCACAGTTGCCGATCCTGTGACGGATTTCGGGCCTGAGCTGGCCAAGCTGGTGGCGGACATGACTGAAACCATGGAAGACGTCGACGGCGCCGGCCTCGCCGCGCCTCAAATCGGCGTCAGCAAGCGAGTCTTCACCTACCGCATTGACGGCGTGGAGGGGCACATCATTAACCCTGTGCTCGAAAACAGCGAGGACTTCCAGCCGGACCACGTGGAAGGCTGCCTCTCCATCCCGGGCCTGGGTTTCCCGGTCAAGCGTTACCGCGCCACCCGCGTCACCGGCGTCGATATGCACGGCAACCCCGTCACCGTCGAGGGCGAGGGGATGCTGGCACGCTGCTTCCAGCACGAGAATGACCACCTGGACGGCATCCTCTACACCGACAGGCTGGAAGGGGAGGACCGCAAGGCTGCCCTGCGTTCCATTCGCAACGCCAACTACGACTCCATCACGGAAAAGACGACGGCGAAACGCGCCAAGACTGTCGGCTCCAGTTTCGGGGGCTCAAGCTTTGGCGGCGCAACGTCCGGCTCCAGCTTCGGTGCAGGCGCGGCTGGTACCAACGGGTGAGGGTCCTTTTCGCGGGAACCCCCGCCGTTGCTGTCCCGTCCCTTAATGCCCTCGTCGAAGCAGGCTTCGACGTCGTGGCTGTCCTTACCAGGCCCGACGCACCTATCGGCCGGAAGCGCGTCATGACGCCGTCGCCGGTGGCTGCCCGGGCAGCCGAGCTCGGGATCGAGGTGATCCACGCGTCCCGGATCAACGATGAAACCATCGCCCGGATTACCGCGGCCGGTCCCGACGTCGCTGCAATTGTGGCCTACGGCGGGCTGGTCCCGCCCGCGGCGCTTGGCATCCCGCGGCACGGGTGGATTAACCTCCATTTCTCCCTCCTTCCAGCCTGGCGCGGTGCCGCCCCCGTGCAGCGCGCCGTGATGGCCGGGGACGACATCACCGGCGCTGTGACCTTCCAGTTGGAGGAGGGCCTGGACACCGGACCGGTGTTCGGAACCCTGACGGAAACGGTGGGCCCCGACGATACCGCCGGGGAGCTCCTGGAACGGCTGTCGCACAGTGGCGGCGTGCTGCTCGCCCAGACACTCTCGGCCATTGACACCGGCAAAGCCGCCGCTGTGCCGCAGACCGGTGAGGTCTCCCTGGCACCCAAGCTGACCCTCGACGACGGCCGCCTGGACTGGAAGCACCCGGCCCTGGCGATCGGACGGCAGGCGCGGGGAGTCACTCCGGAACCGGGAGCCTGGACAATCCTGGAGGGGCAGCGGATCAAGCTGGAGCCCGTCCGGCTGCGGCCGGATGTCTCGCAGCTGGCGCCCGGTGCCGTGTCAATCCAAGACAAGAGCGTGCTGGTGGGAACCGGTTCGCACGCCGTGGAGCTGACCCGGGTCCAGCCCGCCGGCAAAAAGATGATGGCTGCTGCTGACTGGGCACGCGGCATGGCTTCCCTTGAAAGCGTGGTGTTCGAATGAGCGGTTCCGGAGACAACCAAGGCGGCCGCGGAAGAACCGGCGGCGATTCAGGCGGACAACGTGGCGGCTCCGGCGGCGGCAGCCAGCGCGGAAGCGGCCGCGGTAACGGCGGGCCGCGCGATTCCAGCAACCGCAACGCCAAGGGCCGGGAACGGAACCGCGCCGCGCAGCGCAGCTTCACTGACAGCGCGCCCTCCCAGCGGACCCGCCGGGCTGATCCTGCCCGGCTGGTAGCGTTCGAAGTCCTCCGGGCCGTGGCCGCCGAGGACGCCTATGCCAACCTGGTGCTGCCGGCACGGATCCGGCACCACGGACTGGACAAGCGGGATGCCGGGTTCGCCACCGAACTCAGCTATGGGGCCCTTCGCGGCCAGGGAACGTACGACGCCATCCTGGCCCGCTGCGTTGACCGTCCACTGGACCAGCTGGACCCGGCCATCCTGGACGCCCTCCGGCTCGGAGTCCACCAGCTGCTGGCCATGCGTGTTCCCGCGCACGCAGCGCTGGACCAGACCGTCGGCCTGGCCCGCGCCGTCATCGGCGCGGGACCCTCAGCCCTCATCAACGCAGTCCTCCGGAAAGTGGCTGCCAACACCCTCGAGGAATGGCTGGAGCTGCTGACCGGCGGCGAAACAGACGAGACCAAGGTTGCGTCCCTCCGCCACGCGCATCCCGAGTGGATTGTCCGCGCCATGCGCCAGTCGCTGGTGGCGCATGGGCGTCCAGCCTCGGAAATCAATGACCTCCTGGAAGCCGATAACGCAGCACCGGTTGTTAACCTGGTGGCCCTGCCCGGCATTGGAAGCCTCGATGAAGCCCTTGAAAACGGCGCCGCTCCCGGTGAACTGGTGGAAGGCTCCGCACTCTCCAGCGGCGGGGACCTTGGCCGGCTTGCCTCAGTGCGGGAGGGCAGCACCAGGGTCCAGGATGTCGGCTCACAGCTGGTGGCACGGGCCATGGCCGCGGTTAACCTTGCCGGGCGCCGTAGCGCCGGCGACGCCGATGGAGTTGACACAAAGCACGACGGCGAAGCCTGGCTGGACCTGTGCGCGGGCCCCGGCGGCAAGGCCGCTTTGCTCGGTGCGCTGGCGAGCCAGAGGGGAGCCACCCTGCTGGCCAATGAACCCGCACCCCACCGGGCCAAGCTGGTCAGCCAGGCACTGTCCGCCGTGCCCCGGGACACATGGCAGGTCAGGACCGGCGACGGCCGCGACGTCGGCACCGAGAAGCCCGAAGCCTTTGACCGCGTGCTCGTGGACGTCCCCTGCAGCGGATTGGGCGCGCTGCGGCGCAGGCCCGAATCCCGCTGGCGCCGCACTCCCAAGGACCTGGCAGACCTGGGCCCGCTCCAGCGCGAGCTGCTCAAATCTGCGTTGGCTGCCGTCCGTCCGGGCGGCGTCGTGGCGTATGTGACCTGCTCGCCCCACCCTGCCGAAACAACCGCTGTGGTGGCCGATGCACTCCGTAAGCGCGATGACCTCGAACTGCTGGAGGCCGGGCAGATCCTGGACAGTGTGAGCCTGACCGGGAATCTCGGCGCGGGGCACGAGTCCACCGCCCAGCTGTGGCCCCACGTCCATGGCACCGACGCCATGTTCCTTGCCCTTATCCGCAAGAAGCCCTGATCGGTAAGAAGCACTGACCCGGCAACAGCCCTGATTCCCAAGCACTCCGCACTAAGCACCGACTTCCCCGGAATCCTGCACCGTGAAAGGTATCCCCGTGACCCAATGCTGCATCAACCCGAGCATCCTCTCCGCCGACTTCGTCAACCTTGAGGCCGAGCTCAAGCGCATCAGCAATGCGGATGCGGTGCACGTGGACGTGATGGACAACCATTTCGTGCCCAACCTCACTATTGGCCTGCCGGTGGTCCAGCGGATCCAGGCAGTGAGCCCGGTGCCCCTGGATGCGCACCTGATGATTGCCGACGCCGACCGCTGGGCGCCGGGATTCGCGGATGCCGGCCTGGCATCGGTCACCTTCCACGCCGAGGCTGCGATCGCCCCGATCAAGCTGGCACGCGAACTGCGGGCGAGGGGTTCGAAGGCAGGCATGGCGCTGCGGCCGGGAACACCCGTGGAGCCGTATCTGGACATGCTGTCCGAACTGGACATGCTGCTCATCATGACAGTGGAGCCCGGCTTCGGCGGGCAGGCCTTCCTGGACGTGACCTTGCCCAAAATCCGGCGCGCCAGGAAAGCCATCGACGGTTCCGGTATCGGCGTAGCCATCCAGGTGGACGGCGGCATCACCGAGGACACCATCACCCGCGCCGCCGAGGCCGGCGCAAACGTCTTCGTGGCCGGTTCCGCCGTATACGGTGCCGATGACCCCGCCGCCGCGATTGACCGGTTGCGGCAGACAGGCAGCGAAACGTTACGTTCCGCGGCGGAATAACAGGGAGTCCTCTGCCGTTATGGCACAATAGCAACACACATACGTGCTCCGGGGTCGGTGTAAGTCCGAACCGGCGGTGACAGTCCGCGACCCGCGAGCCGGTGGTTTCCTTCGGGAGGACACCGGCAGACGGTTGAACCGGTGGAATTCCGGTACCGACAGTTAAAGTCTGGATGAGAGAAGCACGTACAGCTGTTTCTGCGGCGTCTTGGGACGCCGCGGCGTTCTGCTGTCGTATACCCCCGGAGCCATCGCGGTTCGAGAGGGAAGGAACGACACAAGCATTATGAACCGTTTGCGATGGCTCTTTGAGGCCACTATTCCTGCTGCCGGCATGCCTGCCGGCCCAACCATCGGTGCCGCCGCGTGACGGCCGGAGTGGTTACAGCTTTTACTGCTGCTGAAACCACCGCCATGGCCACCGCCCTGAAGGCTGCCCTCAACGGTCCCCGCGGTGCGAATCCCCTGGTGGGTGCCGTCGTCGTCGATCCTGACGGGCGCGAACTGGTGACCGGATTCCACCGCGGCGCCGGCACCGCCCACGCCGAAGTGGATGCCATCGCGCAGGCAGCTGCTGCCGGGATCGATCTTGCCGGCTGCACCATGCTGGTCACCCTTGAACCCTGCAACCACATCGGCCGCACCGGCCCCTGCGCCCGGGCGATCATCGACGCCGGGATCACCGACGTTATCTATGCTGTGGACGACCCCCACGATCCGGCCGCGGGCGGGGCAGCCACCCTCCGGGAGGCAGGCGTGCGCGTCCGCGCCGGACTCGGTGCCGGCGAAGCGCTGGACCTGAACCGTCAGTGGTTTGAGGCGGTGGCGGCAAAACGCCCGTTCGTCACCCTTCACATCGCGCAGACCCTGGACAGCCGCATCGCTGCCGAAGACGGCACCAGCCAGTGGATTTCCTGCCCGGAATCCCTCGCCGACAACCACGCCATCCGCGGGCGCATTGACGCCATCCTCGTCGGCACGCAGACGGTGCTGGTGGACAACCCACGTCTCACCGCGAGGGACGCCGCGGGCACCCCGGCCAGCAAACAACCCGTGCGCGCTGTTATGGGGTTGCGCGGCATTCCGGCGGACGCCGCCGTCCACGGAAGCGACGGGCTGGTGCTGCATTTGCCCACCCGCGACCCCCGCGAAGCCCTGACCAGCCTGTACGCGAATGGAATCCGTCATCTGATGGTGGAAGGAGGATCGCGCATCCTCAGCGCTTTCCTCGCTGCCGGGCTGGTGGACGAACTCATCGTTTACCTGGCGCCCACGCTGCTCGGTTCCGGAACTGCCGCCCTCACCGGCCTGGGTATCACCACTCTCGCTGATGCGCAGCACTGGGAGTGGGACGCATCCGACGGCGGCGCCGTCAGGACTCTGGGCCGTGACCTGAGACTCCACCTCCGACCGCAACGCTCTGTTGCCCTTGACCCACAACCGTCCCGCGCCACCGCGGAGCAAGCCCAGGGAGGCTACTGATGTTTACTGGAATTATTGCCGAGCAGGGGCAGGTCCTGTCCATGGAAAGGGACGGCGACGCCAGCGCCACCCTCCGGCTGCGCGCGCCGGGAACCACTGAGGGGCTGGCCTTGGGCGGGTCCATTGCCGTGAACGGGGTTTGCCTGACTGCCACTGACATCGACGGCAAGGAGTTCAGCGTGGACGTGATGGGGGAGACCCTGGTCCGCAGCACCATCGGTGAACTTGCCCCGGGCGACGCCGTCAACCTTGAACGCTGCGTTCCCGCCGGCGGACGGCTTGACGGACACGTGGTGCAGGGCCATGTGGACGGCGTCGGCGTGCTGCTTGAACGTGAGCCGTTGGGCAACTGGGACCGGCTCCGCTTCGGCGTCCCTGCAAACCTGGCCCGCTACATCGCGGAAAAGGGATCCATTGCCATCGACGGCGTGTCACTTACCGTCACCGCCGTCAGCCCCGCCGCGGAGCAGGAACCCTGGTTTGAAGTGGGACTGATCCCCACCACCCTGGCTGAAACCGGGCTCGGTACCAAAGTCGCCGGCAGCCGGGTGAACCTGGAAGTTGACGTGCTGGCCAAGTACACCGAACGCCTGCTGGCGTTCAGCACGGCAGCGCCCGCCGCCGTTGAAGGAGGAACACGATGAACGCCGCCGTCCGAGTCGAACCCGGCGTGGGCATCCCGGCCGGGTCCCGTCCCCAGGAAGACCCTGCCGTACGGCTGAGCACCATCGAGGAGGCGGTGCAGGCCATCGCCGCCGGCAAGCCCGTCCTGGCCGTGGACAATGAGGACCGGGAAAACGAAGGCGACATCATTTTCGCCGCCCAGTTCGCCACTCCGGCTTTGATGGGCTGGACCATCCGCTACAGTTCCGGCGTCATCTGCGTCCCACTGTCCGGCGAACGCGCAGATGCCCTCGCGCTGCCGCCCATGGTGGAAGTGAACCAGGACGCAAAGGGAACCGCCTACACCGTTTCCTGCGACGCGGCCACGGGCGTCAGCACTGGAATCTCCGCCACGGACCGGGCCCTCACGGCACGGGTGCTGGCCGATCCGACGTCGGTGCCGGCGTCCCTGACACGTCCCGGGCATATTTTCCCGTTGCGCGCGGTTGACGGTGGTGTGCGGGAACGTCCCGGCCACACCGAAGCCGCAGTGGACCTGTGCCGCCTGGCCGGCCTGGAACCTGTGGGCGTGATCGCTGAAGTAGTGTATGACGACGGCGAAATGATGCGGCTGGACGGGCTCCGTGCCTTCGCTGCTGAGCACGGGTGCCCCCTGATTTCGATTCAGAACCTGGTGGCCTACCTCGAAGCGGCAGGCATATCGGCTGACGGTAACACCCGGGCAGGACGCGCGGGCGAAGAAGAGGAGATACGATGACGGCTTCCGGAGCTTCGGGCAACGGCCACCACCCTGATTCAGGCAACGGCCACCACAAGGCCGAATCAGTGCATGGCCACCACCACTCGGACTCAGGCAACGTAAGGGTTACCCATCCGGTCAGCGGCGGTCCCATCGTGCAGCTTCCCACTGCCTTCGGAGACTTTGTGGCCCAGGCGTGGACCGACCTTGTCACCGGCCACGAGCACTTGGCAGTCAGCTCTCCGAACCCGCCCAAGGACGGAAAAGCACCCCTGGTCCGGCTGCACTCCGAATGCCTCACCGGGGACGTTTTTGGCTCATACCGCTGCGACTGCGGGGAACAGCTTGCCTACGCCCTTGAAATGATCCGGGAACACGGCGGTACGTTGCTGTACCTGCGCGGCCAGGAGGGCAGGGGCATCGGCCTTGCCAACAAGATCAAGGCCTACGCGCTGCAGGAAGCCGGCTTTGACACAGTGGAGGCCAACGAACAGCTTGGCCTGCCCGTGGATGCCCGCTGCTACAAAGCCGCCGCCCAGGTGCTGGCCGAAATGGGGCTGCACGAGGTGCGGCTCCTGAGCAACAACCCGGACAAGCAGAACAGGCTGGCGAAGGCCGGCGTCAAGGTGGTGGAAATGGTTCCCACCGAGGTGCCCTCCCGCGACCAGAACATCCGGTACCTGCAGACCAAAAAGGACCGGATGGAACACCGCCTGGTGCTTGGCTCCCACGTGGGCCCGGTGCCGGTAGCCGGCCCCGGCGCCGGCTTCGAACACGAACAAGACTGAACAGCACACCTCGCTGCCCCACCACAACGAACGGAACAGTACTGACTTATGAGCGGACACGGCGCCCCCGACATCGACCTCACCACCCTTAACCCGGCTGAAACCTCCCAGCTGAAGCTGGCCATCGTTGCAGCCAGCTGGCACACCCAGATCATGGACGGGCTGCTGGACGGTGCCCTGCGCGCAGCCAAGGACGCCGGCATCGCCGAGCCCGCCGTCCTGCGGGTGCCGGGCAGCTTCGAGCTGCCGGTGGCAGCCGCGCGCCTCGCACCGCACTTCGACGCCGTGGTGGCCCTCGGCGTCGTGATCCGCGGCGGAACGCCCCACTTCGAATACGTCTGCCAGGCAGCGACGTCGGGACTCACCGACGTGAGCGTGCGCACCGGCGTCCCCGTGGGCTTCGGCGTCCTGACCTGCGATACCGAACAGCAGGGCCTGGACCGTGCCGGCCTCCCCGGCTCGAAGGAAGACAAAGGCCACGAGGCCGTCACCGCGGCTTTGGCCACCGCCGTCGTGCTCAAGCAGTACGCCAACCTGCAGTAGCGGGTACGGGCCCGCTCGATGGCGGGCGCGTGTGTGTTCACTCACACCGCGCCCGTCATGCAAGGGCCCGACAAGCGCCCTTTAGGCCTCAGCAAGTAGGCTGGAGGGCGTGAAGAATTTCGAGACGCTGTTCGCTGAGCTCAGCGAGAAGGCAGCCACCCGCCCGGAAGGCTCCCGCACCGTCGCTGAATTGGACTCCGGTGTCCACGGCATCGGCAAAAAAGTTGTTGAAGAAGCAGCCGAAGTATGGATGGCTGCCGAATATGAATCCGATGAAGCGGCGGCCGAGGAAATCTCCCAGCTGCTGTACCACCTGCAGGTTCTGATGCTCGCCAAAGGCCTGACCCTGGAAGACGTCTACAAGCATCTGTAGCCACCGGACCGGCGCGCCATCTGGCGCCCGTGCCTGCCGTGGCCTGCATTGCTTGAACCCTAGACAATTCCACATCCAGAAAGACTTTCCCCATGCTGCGAGTAGCCGTCCCCAACAAGGGATCCCTGTCCGAAGCCGCCTCCGCGATGCTCTCCGAAGCCGGATACCGCCAGCGCCGCGATTCCCGCGAGCTGGTGATGGTGGACCCGGACAACGACATCGAATTCTTCTTCCTCCGCCCCCGCGACATTGCCGTGTACGTGGGCCAGGGAACGCTCGACGTCGGCATCACCGGCCGCGATCTGCTGCTGGACGCCGAGGTGGAAGCGGAGGAGCTGCTTCCGCTGGGTTTTGCCGCCTCCACGTTCCGCTTCGCCGGTCCGGTCGGGGATTTCGCCAAGGTCGAGGAGCTGGAGGGCAAGCGCCTGGCCACCAGCTATGACGGCCTTCTGCGCGGCTACCTCGCCGAACGCGGCATCAAGGCTAAGGTGGTCCGCCTCGACGGCGCCGTTGAATCCTCGGTCCGCCTCGGCGTCGCGGACGCCATCGCCGACGTCGTGGAAACCGGCAATACGCTCAAGGCCGCCGGGATGGAAATCTTCGGCGAGCCCATCCTCAAGTCCGAGGCCGTCCTGATCCGGCGCACCGGCGCAGGCGGTGCAGCGAACGGTACGGCCAAGGAGATCGAGGTGCTGATCCGCCGCCTGCAGGGTGTACTGGTGGCGCGCCAGTACGTCCTGATGGACTATGACATCCGCAAGGAACTCGTGGAACAGGCCGCCTCGCTGACGCCGGGCCTGGAATCGCCCACAGTCTCGCCGCTGCGTGACTCGGAGTGGGTGGCCGTCCGCTCCATGGTGCCCAAGCGTGAAACCAACCGGATCATGGATGAGCTGTACGACCTCGGAGCCCGCGCCATCCTGGTCAGCAGCATCCACGCCTGCCGCATCTGATTCCGCACACCGGATCCAGCGCCAGCATCCACCACAGATTTCCCAGGAGTTTCCCATGGCAGTAGCCGTACGCGTCATTCCCTGCCTCGACGTGGACGCCGGGCGCGTCGTCAAAGGCGTTAACTTCGAAGGCCTCCGCGACGCCGGGGACCCCGTAGAGCTCGCGCACCGCTACGACAACGCCGGTGCCGACGAACTGACGTTCCTCGACGTCACGGCATCTTCCGGGAACCGGGAAACCACCTTCGACGTGGTCCGCCGGACTGCCGAGGAAGTGTTCATCCCGCTGTGCGTCGGCGGCGGCGTGCGCGGCGTGGCCGAGGTGGACAAGCTGCTCCGCTTCGGCGCGGACAAAGCCTCCATCAACACCGCAGCCGTTGCCCGGCCCGACGTCATCGACGAAATCACCCGGCACTTCGGCTCCCAGGTCCTCGTCCTGTCCGTCGACGCACGCCGCACCCGCCCCGGATCCCAGCCCACGCCGTCGGGCTTCGAAGTGACCACCCACGGCGGACGGACCGGCACCGGGATTGACGCCATTGCGTGGGCCAAGGAAGCTGCCGAACGCGGAGTGGGGGAGATCCTGCTCAACTCCATCGACGCCGACGGCACCAAGGACGGCTTCGACCTCGAACTCATCAAGCTGGTCCGGGCCGCCGTCAAGGTGCCGATCATCGCCTCCGGCGGTGCGGGGGAGCCGGCGCACTTCCCGCCGGCCGTCGCAGCCGGCGCTGACGCGGTCCTGGCCGCATCGATCTTCCACTGGGGCCCGGACGACATGATGTCCCAGGTCAAAAAGGCCATTCGGGAAGCCGGCTTCGAAGTCCGCTGACGGCCATTGGATTGCAACGCGGAGTCACTTCCGGCCCAAAAACCTCGGTTTATTGGGCAGGAAGTGACCCCGCGTTGCTTGGTTAAAGCCCTACTTCGGCTGACTGGAGGAGGGCGACGGCGTCGGGCTGGCCTTCGAAGGTGACCAGGGCGTGGCGCGTGCGGCCGTGGGCGTGCATGAGCAGCTCGCCCGGCTCGCCAACGATTGCGACCGAAACAGGGGCCCGCTTGGCCACGTGCCGCGGGCCCGAGGGCCGGACCAGCACAATGCCGAGGTCGACGCCCCGGTACAGGATGGCGGCACGCTTCACCAGCTCATCCCACAGCGCTTCCGAATACGCCTCATCCAGTGCCCTCGGTGCCCAACGGTCCACTGCGCGGCGGACATCCTCAGTGTGCACGAAGTATTCGATCAGGTTGGAGCTTTCGTCCAGTGCCTTGATGTTCATCGGGGACAGCGCCGGCGGGCCAGCCCGGAACGTGTTCACGAGTCCCGTGTACGCTTCGGGCGTGGTCAGCTTTGCTGCCAGCTTGGCTGTGGCCTGGTCCGAGGCCTTGGCCAGGCGCTTGATGATCAGCCCGAGCCCTACTGCGGCTTTGCGCTCACGCAGGTACAGGTGCGCGGCAAGGTCCCTGGTGCGCCAGCCTTTGCAGAGTGTGGGCGCGTCAGGGCCGGCCGCAAGCAGGGTCTCGGCCAGGACTTCTCGGGACGGGTCGACGAAATGCATCACTTGTGAAACTAGCACGACACCCGCGCAGTTGGGCAGCGCGGCCGCCGGTGCTGGCGTGCCGTTGTTCACACACGATTCCGGGCACGGCAGAGGCACTAGACTTGACCTGATGTCTGAGCAGCCCGCCCCCGTCCCCACCCCTGCTTCCACTCTGCCCGCAACACCTTCGCACGGTCCAGCAGGGACTCCCGCCGCTGTACCCGCGGGCAGTCCGCTGCCGTCTGAGCTGGCCGCCGCGTTGAAGCG
>NZ_VHIJ01000120.1:0-257 GCF_006680095.1 Pseudarthrobacter sp. B4EP4b
AGCTTGCATTCAACCAGTGTCAGGTCCCCGTCAGCACCGACAACCACGATGTCCGCTGCGCCCGCCTCGGACTGAAACTCACGGCATGTCCGCGCACCCGCGCCACCCCCTGGTATCAGGTCAGGATGCCGAGCGAGTATCGCCTGCAGGTCGGATTCCAAGGCATATCCCGCTTATTCAGCCTCGCGCCAGGTGCCGTCGCGCTGCCGAATCAATATGTCACTCATAGCTGCGCCTCCGGTGGAATGATCTGGGTA
>NZ_VHIJ01000121.1:0-290 GCF_006680095.1 Pseudarthrobacter sp. B4EP4b
TGCCTCCACTGTAGTACTCGATTCCCAGCCCGGGGTGGGGTTGGACTCACCAGTATCAACTACCTCTTGGCCCTAGGCCAGGGCCTGCACTACCTCGCCGCGNTCCTGTCAGCGCCCGGGAACGCCATGGAGGGANGACGGCTCCTACGGTGGAGGCGCGGGGCTCCATAAATCTCATGGATCTCTCCCGGAATCTTCTATAGGTCCTGCTCGAGAAGCGGCATGCCGATGATGACCAGGCCTGGACCAGATCGCATCCAGTTATGACTAATCCGCCCTTTCATCCGAGC
>NZ_VHIJ01000122.1:0-273 GCF_006680095.1 Pseudarthrobacter sp. B4EP4b
GAATGCTGTCGCGCACGCGCTGGCTGTAGCCTCCCACTTCTCATCAGGCCTCGCTATTTAAGCTGACTTACCTTAGCCCATTTCCTATTTAAGCCAAGTGGGCATTGCTTAAATAAGGGTGGGTTGCCATAATCGGCGCACATGGTTGATCCCGAACCCAATCAGCGGCTGGGCCGCTTTGTCGAAACCCCCGTCGCCGGCGAGACGGTGCGTGCCTTCGTGCCGCCGCCGCTCCCCCCGGCGCCGCCGATCGACGTGCTCACGCTGCTGGAC
>NZ_VHIJ01000123.1:0-205 GCF_006680095.1 Pseudarthrobacter sp. B4EP4b
GCGCTAGCTGAAGCAGCCATGCTTGCTTCAGGCCAGACACGACGCAAGAAGATTCTCATTTCAGGAACCGTTCATCCTGAATCAAGAGAAGTTGTGAAGACATATGCGAAAGGGCAACGGGTGGAAGTGGTCGAAATTCCTTATAAAGACGGTGTGACGGACTTAGCTGCTTTAAGGGAATTGGCGAATGATGACATTGCAGGAG
>NZ_VHIJ01000124.1:0-236 GCF_006680095.1 Pseudarthrobacter sp. B4EP4b
GTATATATGTTGGGGATTTTCATAGATTTCCTCGCTTTTTCCTTCCTCTACCAATCTACCGCGATACATAACTCCCATCCGGTCACACATATGCCGGATTACGCCTAAATCATGCCCGACAAATAAATAAGTCAAATTGAACTCCTGTTGGAGATCCTGAAGAAAATTCAATACCTGTGCCTGAACGGAAACATCCAGTGCAGACACAGGTTCATCCGCAATGATCAGTTTAGGTT